>JADYZS010000330.1 GCA_020853075.1 Anaerolineae bacterium
CCCCAGGAAGGGGATGATCTCGGTGACACCGGAGATCAGGCCCAGGATGGCGGAGAACTGCACGCCCAGAAGCGTGAGACCGATGGTAGCCATCCCGCCGACGAAGATGCACAGTAAGAATTGTCCCCGGATGTACGCGCTCAGGATGTCGTCGGTGATGCGCGCCAGGTTGAGGACATCGGCGCGCCAGCGCGCCGGGACAAGGTTCTTGACTCCTTCTGCCACTTCTGACTGGTCGTTCAGGATGTAGAAGAGCCAGAAGGGGACGACCACCAGAGCCAGGACAAAACTGATGGTGCTGGTGACCACGGCCAACGTGCGCGCCACGCTGTTCTGTATGGCGCGCCCGATGGTGCCGGCGGCTTGTTGCAGTGTATCTTCCACCTGTGTCTGGATCTCACGGGGCACGTTCTCACGATACCAGACGAGACCCTGGCCGGTCAGTTCCTGGCCTTGCTGGATGAGCGCATCCCGGTTCTCCCACAATCTGGCGAATTGCTGGCCCATGACGGGTAAGGCTAACATGAAAAACAGGGCCACCAAAGCGGTCATCAGCAGATAGACCAGGGCGATGGCGAGGGGGCGTGTGAACTTCAGGTCTCGGAACGTCGCACGTAGCCACCGATCCAACCTGTTCACGGCAGGGAGCACCAGGTAGGCCAGCACCAGGGCGAAGACGTAAGGGAAGAGCGCGTTGCGTGCGCTCCATAAAGCGACCAACGTGAGGGCTACGAGGCCGGAGACCAGCAGCAGCCGGTTGCGACGGGCCGGTGTCCAGCCGATTAGAGGGATTCGTTCCCGGCTATCCATCATAAATCATACCTCTGGGCTTTGCTTGCTGAGAAGAGACCCTCCCCGCGCACCACGTTGCCAGCCTTTTCAGGATATCCTCGCCTACCTCCCGCGAGGGGACGTCGCGCACCGACAGGAAAAGGCCGTGCGGGTCAAGCGTCTCCATAACTTCCTCTAGTTCGGATACGTTACATAATACCTGCACTCCCTTGCCCGCCGCCTGAGCCTTCTGATAGACCCAGACCCACCTGTGATACTCTTCCTGCCTATAGCCCGGAACCCATTGTAGAGCGTCCAGTTCCGGGATAGAGAGGATGGAATCCAGGTGGTGCAGCGCTCGTGGGCCATCAAGGTGATAGATGGAATGGGTAAGGAAACGGCACTCGTTGCTGAGGCCGGGGAGGAAAATGTCGTCAAACATCTTCTTGCTGATCATGCAGGAGAAGTCGTTAGAGGGGATGTAATACTTCTCATCGCTGACCAGGGACGTCCAGGTGGAGATCGGCTGGCCTGCTGCCCGCAATTTGTGATAGAAGAGGTCGTACAGCCGGAAATAGTCTGCTTCCAACCTGACCAGTAACGCCTTGACGTCCTCCCTGTGAGTCAACATATCCATTGCCAGGTTCTGAGGATCGCGAAAGGCGGCGATACAATCTCCGCCGGGATGCCAGTCTGTCATGCCGGTAATGAACTTGCCCCTGCCGATCTCTAGCAGTGCATCGGTCATCTCGTGCAATTTGCGCAGGTAGGGCCCGTCCCAATCCAGTTGCAGGCGGTCGGCGTCGTGCCAATCGTGCAGAATCGGCTGGCTCCAACTGGTGCCGTAGTCGCCATAGATCATGGGGCATCCGTACAGGGCGGAGAAGATCTCCGGCCCCAGGTTGGGCCAGGCGACCGGCAGGCTGTCGCCCAGGAAGTCCCAGTTGCTCAAGGTCGCCAGGGCCAGTTCCGCCTGGTATCCGGCATCCAGCCAGCGTTCGGCGGGCATGGCGTGATGGGATGGGGGGAGCGGGATCTGTTTCTCTGGCGGCTTCTCCACAAAGAGATGCACCACGGGGCGGTCCAGCACCTCGCGTTCCCAGAAGGCGTCAATGCGTGCCTTTGCCTGTTCGTAATCGGGCTTGAATGCGAACATGGGAGCCTCCTATGGTGTGTTCACGAGGGATTATACCCAGCGCTCACCGATGCGGCCAACGATGCCGAGCGACAGCCATCGGATAAAAACTGACGGCTACGCGTTTGCACCAGATAGGGGCGTGGCATGTCGCGCCCCTACAATGCGCCTGCCGGCAGCTCTTGACGCCGCCCCGCGGGCCGGCCTGCCCTGCCGAGTACGGCTGGGCGTACACGGCGCCGACCAGGTGCAAGGGAGGCGCGCACGGCAACCGGCGGTCAATGCGTCACCACCGCATAACCCAACTTGTGCAGCGCCGTGCGCAGCGCGGCCAGACTCTTTTCATCAACCACCACTACGCCCGGTGCGAGTTCCTGGTTCAGAAAATGCACCAATTCCGCCCGCCCGCGCAGTTCTTGTAGGAGTGTGGGATCGGCCTGAAGCACCGTCAGCCGCCTGAGCCGCAACCGTCGCGGGGCCACTGGCTCCCCAGTAGGCGAGGAAGGGGCCGGGGATACCCGTACCAGGGCCGCGGCCACTCGTTTCGGCACCTGTCCGCCGCTGGCCTCCTGCAAAAACGAAAGGACGCGCTCAGGGGATAGTCCCTGCCGCTGGGCGCGGGCCAGGCTATCGCGCGAAAGGCGATAACGCCTGCCCCCGGCGGAGTGGGGCCTCTCCCTGGTGGAAGCATCAGGCGCAGGAAGGGGAACCGCCACGCGCGCCAGCCGGAAGCGATCCCATAGCCGCGCCACAGGCGGCACGGTTACGGTGAAGTCGTCGTGCACTTGCAAGGACGCGGGGGCCGGTTCCTCCGGTTCCCTGCTCAGGCCGAGAAGCCAAACTCCGGCCGGCGTCAGGTAGAAAACGGCGTCTTCTTTCCCCTTTTCTTTCTCCGCGAACCCGACCTCCACCAACTCCAGCCAGTGAAGCGGCCCTGTGACCAGGTGGGTGATGAGCGCGCCTTCCACGCGCGGCCAATCTTCAAAACCGCGCAGGTAGCGACTCGTGGCCTCGTCCTGGATGTACCAGGAGTTGTAGTCGCCATCAGGCCGCTGGAAATCGGGGTCTGCCTCGCGGATGGCGGTCACCAAAGAGTCCAGGCTGTGCCATCCGCCCGCACAGCGCGCCAGATGGTTCAGCACAGCACGGCGCGCCAGGAGGGGGTCGTTGCGCCAACCTGTCTCCACACAGCGCAGCCCCGGCACGTGGCACAGGTCGTTCCAATCGGGTGCATCACGCCAGGCCAGGAAGAAGGCACGCCGTTGTTCCTGCCTGGTGCGGTCCAACCAGTCGCGCACCGCCCGCATCTCCAGCCGTAGCCGTCCCTTATCCAACCGGAACCAGCCCAGTTTCCCGGCCAGGTAAAGGAGGAGCGGTAGGGCCGTAGGTTCCAGCGTCTGCGCGCGCAGGGCCGCCAGGTCCCTCTCGCGCCAGGAGAAGGTGGCTTTTGGCGAATCGGGCGCGGCGCCGGCCCACGCCCACGGCGCGTGAGCCTGGACGAAGATGAGGAGAGTGCATGCATCCTCCAGGAGCACATCGCGCGCGCGGCGCAGGCGCGGCCCGCTTTCCCTCGGAAAAGATGCCGGTGCGAGGGAGATAGGCGGGCGCGCGCCCTCGGCCAGCGGCGGCAGCAGCGGCAAAATATCGGTAGGGACGTACACGAACTCCGTCGCGCCCTGCTCCGTAGTGGCGAAGGCCCGTGCGATCAGCGCCCGATACCAGAGTTCTTCGGCGGCATTGGCAGGCTCGTGCCACGGCTCGTCGCGGGCCAGGCGGCCAGGGCCGAAGGCGCGAATCACACCGGCAACGCGCGCAAAGGTGGCTACGGTCATCCGCCCGCGGGCAGCGATCAGGCGCGCCAATGCGGTCATCGCCGCGGGAGAGAGCCCGCGCACCGCGCTTGCCACCGAATCGGCGTCGCTCAACGCCGCGGCCAGTTGGTCCGTGATCTGGCGCGGCGTGCCGCCGACGAGTCTGACGCCTCGCGTTTCGGCGATGCCCTGCAAGAGGGGCTTCGGATAGTCTATCAGGCTTTCGGCCAGAGTGCGCATTTCATCTGCCCATGACGCCATTGTATCACATCTACGGCCCTAAACCCTAAGAGGCTGTTTGCGAAGTCTGGGAACAGGTCGCCGTCGGTTTCTAACCGATGGCCGGGTCCTAGAGTCGCTTAGCACAGTCGGGAACTTGCCATCGTTGAGCGGTGTATATAAGGTGAAAGTAAGGTGCTAGAAAGGTAGGGATATAACCGTGGGGAAACGACTGGCAGGTACATCTCTCTTGTTCGTCGCGGCCCTGGCTGCGGGGATCCTGGCCCAGGCAGGGCAGACGTCCGGGGTGCGGCCCGCGCCCCCGGCAGTCACATCATCTGATCTCGCAGGGCGGACGGCCTTGTGGGTTGTGGACGAGGTCTATGATGAGGGAAGCGGCGTACCGGCGGCGCGCCTGGTCGCCGTGGACTCGCAGACGGGTGAGGCGCTGCTTGAGATCTCTCCACCCCACGGCCAGCGGGTCACCACTCGCGATGGGCGCTGGCAATATGCGGCGGAGTCGGTCTGGCGAAACGGGGCTTGGAACGCTCTGATTCTCAAGATTGACCGGCAACGCGGCGCGCTAACCAAAATCTTCCCGCTCCCCTCGTCCCCACCGGCCTCGCCCAGCGGCTACCGTGATCCGGCGGTTAGCCTCGCTCTGACAGGCGATGGCCGCCGGTTGGCGGTCACCATCACCGAACACGACGGCACGAACTGGCTCACGAGCGTCCGCGCGGTTGGCACGGAAGGGAAAGAGACCGCTCAGACGACCTACGTCTTTTCCGATAACGCGAAGGATAGGCCGCTGGTGAGAGCCGTCCTGTCGGGCGATGGCCGCCGCCTGATCCTGGCGCAGAACCGCCAGCGACAGACCTCGGCTCGCGAGGGGCCGCGTTCCTTTTGGACAACACAGATCGCCATCGTCAACCTGGAGCGAGGAAGGATTGAGCACTACGTGGACGTTCCGGGGGAGGTGGAAGCGACGGACATTGGGCTGGACACATTCCTCTCGCCCGATGGTGAGATGCTTTACCTGATACAAAACTTCGTGCGTGGGAACAGAGAGGATGGCTACCGCTTTGTGGCCTTTGCTACGAACAAGGGCACATTTGTCCACACCCAGCGCGCCGAGCAGGAAGCGGACGGCAAACCCTTCTGGTTCTGCGGAGAAGGCCGTCGCTTCACGCCCGATGGACGCTACCTGTTGGGTTACTGCCATGGCGACCCTCAGCAGCCCCAGGGCTACTTCCAGTTTCTGGATACGCAGACGGGCCTCATTGCCCAGGAAGTGCGCGTGGAGAGCAAGGGAGCCAGGCAGAACGCGTGGGTCGTCCCCCAGATCGTCGCCTCTCCCGACGGTAGGCTCCTTTACGTCGCCAACGGGCAAACGAAGGAGGTAAGTGTCTTGGATCTGGAGCAACGAGCGGTGGTGCGCGGCGCAGCCCTGAGCGTTCCGCTGGCTGCCCCGGCCAATCCACTGGACTGGCTGGCGCGGCAACTCATCGGCACGGCCAGCGCTAAGATGATGCCGACGCCCTCTGCCGCCATCCTGAGCCCCGATGGCAGACGTCTGTATTTCATGGATGATGGGAGCGACGCCGAATCTCGCCACGGTATCTGGGCGGTGGACACGGCCTCGCTCCGGGCATCTGGGCGCTGGTTGAGGGGCGACCCGGTTTCTGACCTGCGCCTGAGCGACGATGGCCGCGAACTCTATGCTGCCAGTGCCACCAAGCAAACGCTCTACGTCTTGGACGCGAACAACGGCCAGACGCTCCGCACCTTCCCTCTGGCTATGCAGTGGCCCCGGTTTGACTCGGCGGAGTGAGGGGAGGGGGAAACGACCTTCCGTGAGGTCGGTACGCTGCATGACCCGGGCCAGACGCCCGCGCAGGTGGTGGTGCCGCCGCGTTAGGTCATGGATAGAGAGGAGCCAGCATCACGCCGAGGAAGTTGTAGGTGGCGTGGACGAGGATGCAGGTGGTGGTGTTCGCCCGCTGCCGCACCAGGCCGAGAACCAGACCGATGATGAACACCTCTACCAGCGCGGGCGAGAAAGCATACTGCACGTGTACTACCATGAACAGGAGGCTGGAAAAGACGAGGCCGAAGCGGGGAAGGAGCGCGCCGCGAAAGAGCGTCTCCTCGCCGATGCCTGCCGACAGGCCCAGCGTCACCGCGCCCAAGGGGTTGAAAAGCCCGCCCAGGAGTTGTTTGCTGATGTTGCCCACGCGCGCGTAGCCCGCCGGGTCCAGCGCGTACCAACCGATAGACCAAAGGTAATCAAACACCAGAAGGCCGAGGACGACACCCGCTGCGGCGGCTACTTGACTGGGAGTGGGCCAGCGCAACGCCAGCCGTTCCAGCGCCGCTTTCCCCTGGCGTCGTACCCAGGTTCCCACGCCGAAGAGAGCCAGGAGGGCGAGAGCCAGGGTTTGTTGCCATGCTTCTGCATGGCCGATGGCTACACCCTGCAGATCGCCCAGGTTGCTGAGGTCGCCGAAGAGAGCCAACGGGAGAACGGTTGAGGCTGTGAAATAGACGGCGCCCGCCAGCGCGGTGGCATGGACGACCGAAGCAGGATTGATGGGGAGGACGCGGGCGATGGCCCGGCGCACCGGCGGCAGGAGCACAATGGCGGCGGCGATGCCGAGGGCCGCCAGGCTGAGGGCGGTGGCTGCCCAGTTCGGGTCGGAACCCAGGAACGAAATCATCCCTTCCTCTGATACCAAGAGGCCCTGCCGTGCGGCGAGGGCCAGGAGCGCAGCAATCAGCGCGGCGAATAGAAAGAGCGCGTCCAGGCCCAAGAGAAGAAGGTAGGTGGCGATACGCCAACCACGCCGTTCTTCGCCCAGGTTGGCGGCGATGACGATGAGGATAAAAGGGACGAACTGCAAGAATGCCATGTTGTTCTCCTGTGCGTCCACAACCACCAAGAGACTATCTCAAAAGTCAGCGGATAGATAGCGGATTAGCGGATGGCCCTCGCGTGGCGGGGAGTATCCGCTGCTTTGAAAATACCTTACCGCTGAGACCGCAGAGGTAAAGGTTAACGACTCTGCGCCCTCCGCGTTCTCTGCGGTTAGTTGCCATATCCGGCGAAAAGACGTGCTAGTGCCGGAAGTGCCGCACGCCGGTGAAGCAGAGCGCGATACCGGCAGCATCTGCGGCGGCGATCACTTCGTCGTCCCGCTTGGAGCCACCCGGCTCCACGATAGCCTGCACGCCCGCCCGTGCCGCCTCCTCTACGCCGTCGGCAAAGGGGAAGAAGGCGTCCGAAGCCAGCACTGCGCCCCGCGCCCGCTCGGCCCCCGCCTTCGCCACCGCGAGGCGCACACTGTCCACCCGGCTCATCTGCCCCGCGCCTGTGCCCACCAGGTAGTAGTTCACGCCTTCGGAACGCGCCAGGGTAATCGCATTAGACTTGGTATGCTTGCACACCCGCCAGGCGAAAGAGAGCGCACGCAGTTGCTCCGGCGCCGGCTGCTGCCGCGTCACCACGCGCCACGCCTGCGGGGCTTCCGCCGAGACGTCGGGCGTCTGCACCAGGATGCCGTCGGCTACCGCGCGCAGCGACCAGCGGGCCGCCTCTGTCCCTGTCGCGCGCATCACCCGGCAGTCGCGCTTCCGCGCCAGCCGCTCCAGGGCGGGAGCCGCGTACGCCGGTGCTACCAACACTTCCACGAAGAGCGAGCCGATGGCCTCCACCGTCGCCGCGTCCAACTCGCGGTTCACCGCGATGATGCCACCGAAGGCAGAAACCGGGTCGCCTGCCAGGGCGAGGGGATAGGCCTCGGCCAGTGAGCCCGCCGTGGCGCAGCCGCAGGGGTTCGTGTGCTTGATGATGACGACGGCGGGCTCGCTGAACTCCTGCACCAGGCCCCACGCCGCGTCCAAATCCAGGAGATTGTTATAAGATAGCTCCTTGCCTTGCAATTGCGTGAAGGCCGGTTCGCTTCCGGCCAGCCGGTAGAGGGCCGCCTGCTGGTGGGGGTTCTCGCCGTAGCGCAGGTCTTGGGCCTTGACCAGCGGCAAGGCCAACTGAGAAGGTAAGAAGGTATCGGCAGGGCGTGCCAGATACGCCGCGATGGCCGCGTCATAAGCTGCCGTGTGGCGGAACGCCTTCTCCGCCAGCCGGCGGCGCATCTCGTCGCCGGATGAGCCTGCTTGGAGCGATTGCAGCACTTGGGGATAGTCGGCAGGGTCGCAGACGACCCACACCGAGGCGAAGTTCTTGGCCGCGGCGCGGAGCAAGGCCACGCCGCCGATGTCTATTTGCTCCACCGCCTCGGCCAGCGTGACGCCTGGGCGGGCGACGGTCTGGCTGAAGGGGTAGAGGTTGACCGCGACAAGGTCAATGGGAGCCAGGCCGTGTTGGGCCAGTTCGGCCAGATGCTCCGGCGTCCGCCGCGCCAGGATGCCGCCGTGGATCGCCGGGTGCAAGGTCTTGACGCGGCCCCCCAACATTTCCGGGTAGCCCGTGAGCGATTCAACCGGCGTGACCGGCAACCCCTCTGCGCCCAGGGCACGGGCTGTGCCGCCGCTGGCGACGAGTTCGTATCCTAACGCCACGAGGCCGCGCGCGAAATCGGCAAGGCCCGTCCGGTCATAGGTGCTGAGGAGAGCACGAGGAGCAGCCACGGTCACCTCCAGGGGTAGCGTATCAGCCTAACGTGACATCCAGGAAGAGCATGACGATCACGCCCGCCATAATCCCAAAAGTCGCCAGGCGCTCGTGGCCGTTGCGGTGTGTTTCGGGCACGATCTCGTCGCTGATGACCCACAGCATCGCCCCAGCCGCAAAGCCCATGGCATAAGGCAAGATCGGTTGGGCGATCTGCACCGCTATTGCCCCGAAGAGGGCCAACGGGATTTCCACCAGCCCGGCACGAATGCCGGCCACTGCGGCATAGAAGTAGGTGCCCATCCCAACGCACAGAGCGGAGACTGCGACGGAAAGGCCCTCCGGGATATTTTGGATGCCGATGGCGAGCATCAGTTTCACCGCGTTGGGCACATCCCCGGCCCCAAACCCCACGCCCACCGCCAGCCCCTCCGGCATATTGTGCAGCGTGATAGCGAGGATGAAGAGCCAAATGCCCCGGATGCGCGCTGCCTGTGGCCCTTCCGGCCCCTTGATCACGTGCAAGTGGGGGATCACCCGGTCGGACCAATCCAGCAGCAACGCACCGAGAGCTATGCCCACCAGCACCGGCCCGATGCCACCATAGTTGATACCAGGTAAGATGAGGCTGGTAAAACTGGCCGCCAGCATCACGCCCGCGGCAAAACCGAGGGCCGTATCCAGGAACTTGACCGAGGGTTTCCGCCACACCAGCACCGCCAGAGCACCCACCACGTTCATCAGGGTGATGACGATACCCCCAAAAAGCCCCAGCGCGACCGGACTCCAATTTGACAACGATGTAAGAAATGGCATCTCCTAGTCTCCGTGCGATCTCAATGTATCCGATGAGCGAACCGATCACGCCGTCTCTTCTGCCAGTACACTCCGTATCCTGTTGGCGAACGCGCGCGCCCGTGCCGGTGCGTCTCCCACGTACTGGGACGCATCCAGAAGGATTCGCACGCGTTCCGCCGGTACAAACACGCCTATCTCGGCATCAGAGGCTAACAAGTCGGCCAGAGGATTAGCCTCACCGCGGCGCACGGCCTCCCACGCACCCATGCTGTGGCGGCGGATGACCTCGTGTAGCGACTGGCGGTTACCGCCCGCACGGGCGGCTGCCATCAGCACACGCTCTGTCGCCGAGAAGACACCGTAGGTGCGGAGGTTGCGCGCGAGCGCCGCCATGTCCACGTGCAGCCCCTCAACCAACCGGCGCGTCTCTTTCAGCAGTTCGTCGGCAGCCAGAAACGCTTCAGGAAGGACAACACGCCGGTTCGCGGAGTCGTCCAGCGTCCGTTCCAGAAAACTGAGCGCACCGTTGCTCCACGCCACACCCGGCAGCGAGGCCACGAAGCGGGCCAGCGAATCTATCTTCTCTGCCGTGATGGGGTTGCGCTTGAACGGCATGGCCGAGGAGCCGACCTGACGCTTGCCAAAGGGCTCGGCCCATTCGCCCAGGGCAGGCGATTGCAGGATGCGCAGGTCGGCGGCGAAGCGGTGCGCCGTCTGGGCCAACGCTGTCAGGCCGTGGAGAATGGTTAAGTCCTGCCGTCTCGGATAGGTTTGGTTGACGATGGGGAAAGGTTTCAGGCCGAGGGCTGCCACAGCGCGTTGCTCCATCGTCTCAGCCGTGAGGTCTGTACCGGCCAGAAGTTCGGCGTAAGACGCTCCCGTGCCTACCGCGCCCCGGAAGCCTTTGCCCCGAATCTCACCTCGCAAGTGGCGCAGGTCTTGCCAGTCGGCCAGGAAGTCCTGACCGTAAGAGGCCAGGCGATGCCCCACCGTCGTCGGTTCCGCCGGTTGCAGGTGCGTGTAGCCGAGGCAGGGCGTATCGGCCCAACGTTCTATCTGGCCGGCCAGAGCGGTCAGGAGCGCGCGCAACTTCACCAGGAGGATGTCAAGCCCTTCCCGCAGGCGCAGCACGTCGGCGTTATCCTCAATGTCCATGCTGGTCGCGCCCAGGTGTAGCACGCCACCACCAACAGGAGATTGCTCCGCGTAGGTCAGGAGTTCGGCCATGAGGTCGTGGCGCGTCTCTGCCTCAATGGCGTGGGCGCGGGGGATGTCCACGTCGTCTGCGTGGGCGCGCAGGTCGGCCAGTTGCTCCGCCGACACCAGGCCCGCGGCCATCTGGGCTTCGGCTAATGCCAGCCACACACGCCGCCAGAGCCTGCGCTTGTGCGCTTCAGACCAGACGCGGCGCATCTCCGGGCTGCCGTAGCGCCAGGCGAAGGGCGAAAGGTAGGTCTCGTGGTCAAATGTCTCAGACAACGATGAGTTGCTCCCGTTCAGGGCCGACGCTGACAAAGCGAAGGGGCACGCCGACCAATTCCTGGATGCGGTTGAGATAGTTTTGCGCGGCAGCGGGCAGGTCCTCCCACCGGCGAGCGTGAACAGTATTGGTTAGCCAGCCGGGCATCGTCTCGTAGATCGGTTCAACCTGCTCGTAGAGCGTCGTGTCAGGGACGTGGTGAATGACCTTGCCATCCAGCCGGTAGGCCGTGCAAAGCTGGATCTCTGGAAAAGTATCCAGGATATCCAGCTTGGTGACGGCGAGCATGGTGTAGCCGTTGAGCCAGGCGCTATGTTGCACGGCGACGGCGTCAAACCAGCCGCAGCGGCGAGGCCGCCCCGTGGTCGCGCCGTATTCCCGACCGATCTCCCGCATTTGCCATCCTTCGTCGCCGTCCAACTCGGTAGGGAAAGGCCCTGCGCCCACGGCGGTGGTATAGGCTTTGGTGATACCGAGAGCGTCGGTCAGCGCGCGGGCCGGGACACCGGCCCCTTGCAGCAAGCCGGTCACGGTGGGGCAGGAGGAGGTGACAAAGGGATACGTGCCCCAGTCCAGGTCGCGCAGCGCGCCCAGTTGCCCTTCCAGGATGACGCGCTTGCCACCGGCCACCGCATCGCGCACCATCGGCAAGGTATCCACGATGCGCTCGTGCAACCTCTCGGCCCATTCACCGGCCTTGCTCATCAGGTTGTCCAGCGACAGGGGAGCCGCGCCCAATGCCTGCAAGCGATGGTTCTTTTCGGGCAGCACCATGCTCAGTCGCTCGCGCAGGTAGTCGCGATGGAGGAGGTCGCCGATGCGCAGCCCCCAGCGGGCAGATTTGTCCGCGTAGGCCGGGCCGATACCCCGTTTGGTGGTGCCGATGGCCGACCCGGCGCGTGCGGCCTCTTCCAGGCCGTCAAGCATAGGATGGTACGGCATAACCAGGTGGGCGCGCCGGTCAAGCCAAAGGCGTTCCAGGCTGAGGCCTTTGCTTTCCACGTCGGCCATCTCCTCAAAGAGCCGGTCAGGATTGATCACCGTGCCCGCGCCGATGATGCAGGTGGCGGGACGGCAGATGCCGGAGGGAATCAGGTGGAAGACGAAACGCCCGAACTCGTTGACCACCGTATGGCCGGCGTTGTCGCCGCCTTGGCAGCGGATGACCATGTCGGCCTGGCCGGATAAGTAGTCAATGATGCGCCCTTTGCCCTCGTCTCCCCATTGCGCTCCGATCACGGCAGTTACAGGCATCTCTTTCCTCCGTTAGATATCTCTTACGTGCTATGCAGAATAGCCCGCCCGCTGCGGGCAACGGCTGCGGCCACGCCCCCTTTCGCCAGATCCACCACCACGAACGGCGCGACGCCCAATTGCCACGCTTTGGCGACGTTGCCACCGAGCCAGATGGATAGCCAGGCCGTCCCGCCGAGATAGATGACCAGGACCCCGGCCAGGCTGGCGGCCAATTGCCGCAGAAACGATGCGCGCGGTTCTCCCGCGCCGAGGCCGACCACGAAGGCCGCTGGTACAAAAGCCAGCAGATAGCCCGCCGTCGGCCCCAGGAAGGCGGCAGGCCCACCCATGCCCGACGCGGACAAGGGCAGACCAGCAAGGATGGCAGCCAGGTAAGCGAGTTGGCTGGCCGCGCCGCCGCGCGCGCCCAACACGAGTCCCGACAGCAGCACTGCCAGCACCTGCAGCGTGATCGGTACCGGGGTGAAGGGGAGCGGGATGGCGATGCGCGCCGTGAGCGCGGTCAGCGCGGCGAAGAAAAGGATGCTGGCGACAAGGGGAATACGACGCGCCGCAGAACGAGCGATGACATCAGAACTCATAGTTGAGCCTCCAACACGGGGTTGGTGATTGTCCAACCCGCCGGATTATCGTCCGCCGATGAACATCTCTTTGGGAACATGCAACCGATGACCAGAACTCTCCTGGAACGTCAGACCATCATTGCTCCACACTACGGCTGACTTTGCGATATGAGTATCTATCTGCTCGTAGCCGGGGTGGAAAGAGTGGTCTATATAATGGCCGTAACCTGGCGCCTCTGTGCCTCGTCCTATGAAAATGGAGTAGCGCCTGGTTGATCCCAAAGGAGATTTGTTCCAGTCTATGCTTCCCTCCACGACGGATAAACAATATGGATCATTTGCAGCATAGTTCACATTTTCAGGTTGGCAGGATTGCCACACAACTCGGTTGGTAGGTCTATTCAAGATGAGGGTGAAAATGAACGCCAACAGCAGCGACAGTAGGATGATTGCTCCGGTTTTTGCCCGCATAATAAGCCACCTGGTATCACGACACCTCATCATACCGGAAGCAAGCCATCACATGGTCGTTCACCATGCCGGTCGCCTGCATGTGGGCGTAGCAGATGGTGGAGCCGACGAACTTGAAGCCTCGCTTGATCAGGTCCTTGCTCAAGACATCCGATTCGGCGGTCTTGGCCGGGATCTCCTGCACGGTGCGCCAGGCGTTCTTGATCGGTTTGCCCTCCACGAACCGCCAGACGTAAGCATCAAAAGAGCCGAATTCTTTTTGGATTGCCAGGAAGGCTTTGGCGTTGTGGATGGCCGCCGCGATCTTCAGCCGGTTGCGCACGATGCCCGCGTCGGTCAGGAGTGCCGCCACCTTCTTCTCGTCGTATCCGGCAACCACCCGCGGATCAAAGTTGTCAAACGCCCGCCGGTAGTTCTCGCGCTTGCGCAAAATAGTCGCCCAACTGAGGCCCGCCTGCGCACCTTCCAGGACAAGGAACTCAAAGAGAAGGCGGTCATCGTGCACCGGCACGCCCCATTCGGTGTCATGATAGGCGACGTAGAGGGGATCCGTCCCTGTCCACTGGCATCTCATCGGAGTCTCCTTCCGGTAGGCCATCCGCGGCTATCTGACGATATTATATCGCCACTGTACCCTGGTGCCATTGCCAATACCCTCGGATATGATGACGACGTAGGACGCGCCGCTCGGCACGCGGCTCTGTTTGCTAGATTCCGTTGAGTAGTAGCGGTTGAATTGGTATTCTTTCCCCGCATCCACCCAGACAGAAGCAAGCCCCGGTCCATACTGGTCTATGTATCTGATCCCGAAACTATCTTCTACGTAGATATATATGTAGTCCAGTTCCAGAAGTCTCCGCTGTGCCGATTTGTTCCGCACGGAAAAGAAAGCACGCACCGCCGCAGCGCCGGGGTCCGCCGATGCCTGCACCTGAATACTGGTCAGGGTTACCTCAAAATCGCTCACAGCCAGCGCGCTGCCGACTTGCCCTGCGGTATCACCATCCTTGTAGGTGGGCACTGGTGTCCCGCTCACTACCCACTGAGCCCCCGTCACCTGTGATAATGCGGCGACGTGGACGGTGACCGGCAGCGCCGATAGCGGGATACGGCTCTGCTTTCTCACAGTCGTTGAGTAGTAGCGGTTCAAACTCCTGGAACCGCCCGGCTCAAGCGAGAAAGACTCTGCCCCGGTCCCCTCCCAGTCATTGTAGCGCGTTCCTGCCGAGTCGGTCAGATAGACCTGGCTACGGTCAAACTGCACGATCACGCGCTGGGACGATTTGTTCAAGACAACGAACGACAGGCGCGCCGCCGAAGAGGAGGAATCAGCATCGGTGTAGATGCTGGCTTGCACCAGGCTGAGTTGCAGGCCATCCTTTTCGTGAGGCCAGCCCAGCGGCGCAGGCACGGGCGGATTGAGCCTTGAGAAGCGCGCCCCCTCATCGGCTGGCTTCGTGGCCGGCGCCGCCGGTGACGGTATGGGCGATGGTGTCATCTGAGGGACAGCGCGGGTGGAGGTGGGCAGGGCCGCGGTCACAGCAGATGTAGCCAAGGTCGCCGTAGGTCTCTGGGGTGCTTGCGTCGGTAACCGGGTCGGCTCTGGCGTCACGGTCGCGATGGGGCTCGGCGTTGGTGTACCACCGGCGGATGCGATGCCGGATGTCGGCTGCGGTTTCAGCAAGCCCTGCTGAATGATCGGCCCCACTACGGTGATCAAGGCAGCGAGAATAGTGAAGACCCCGCCGATAACAGCAACCGTCACCGCGGTCCGTCGTGACTCCTGTTGTGATGAGGACATAATCTGAGGTCCCTATCCGGCCAGCAAGCAATACACCCAAACCGACCTATGTTTCATTACCCCGCCGCACCCAGGTATGTCTAGTCGTGACGTATTCCCACCAGGCTGCCAGTTCAGGGAAATTCATAACCGGCAGACTCCCAAACAATTCCTCAGTACTAATGCTCCTGAACCTATCCGGGATTCGCACCAGATTCTTCCAGATATCCATCACCGACTCGCCCAGCCCGGCGTTGCGCAGGTCGGGCGAGGTGACGCGGCGAAAGTCCCCATTGTGCGCCGGAGCGATGTGCAAGAGACTAACGATATCCGCTCCCAACTCGTGGGCTCGTTCCATTTCGTGAGCCAGGAACTGCTGCCGCATCAGTTGGTAGAACGGCTCGTAGAATAGCGCAGCGAAGCAGGGGAGTAGATCCTTATTGAGCGGGCAGTCATCCCGGTTGAACAGCGGCCGGTAGATCGCGGTGCGGTCCGTGCCGCTTCTGGCCGCGATCTTGAGGGACGTGCTGCCGTAGGATTCCGTGTACTTCCATTCCACCAGGACGACCTGGCGCAATCCATCCTCGCGGTCAAACATCACAGCCGCGTCTGCGCTGGTGCAATTCGCTCCCCGCGTCCGCTTTCCGTTGCGCGATATCTTCTCGCCGAGGTAGTTTTTCTCTCCTATCCATTCACAGGCAACGAACTGGCTCCCCTCTATGGGCAGCATCTCCCGAATGGCAGGGAAGACAGGGCGCAGCAACTCAGCCAGGGCGTACGGCTTATCGGCGAAGGGAAAGAGGAAGTTGGCACAACAGACCTGCGAATCGCACAGATGGTTACTCGGACGCCTGCCTTGCCCATCGTGCCATTTGATTTCCTTCTCCGCAAAGTAAGCCGTGATAGCCTGGCGTATGCCGGGGAAGAGATTCTCTTCGGCACACTCATAAGGCAGACAGAACTCCCGCGGCTTGCCGTCATAGATGCCTGGGGCGCGTGCCGCCATTGAGAAGAAAGGCGACGCAGCCTTGAAATACGCTAGCCGCTTTTTTTCAGCCTCAAGGAATCTGCCCATCTATTCTCTACGCTGTTAGTTCGGCGCTTCCTTCGTGATGAAGACGCTGTGAGGGTGGCTCTCAATGAGGCCCGCGTTGGTGATCTTGACGAAGCGCGCCTTCGCTCGCAATTCGGCCAGGTTCGCTGCGCCCACGTAGCCCATGCCGGAGCGGAGCCCGCCCGTTAATTGCAGAACGAAATCGCTCAACTTGCCCTTGTAGGGAACCTGTCCTTCTATACCTTCGGGAACTAACTTAGCATCGCTCACGACGCTCTCGGCATCCTGGCCGGAGGCGTAGCGATCACGGGCTCGCCCGCGCATCGCCCCCAGCGAGCCCATGCCGCGATACTCCTTGAATCGTCTCCCCTCGTAGAGCACAATCTCGCCGGGCGACTCGTCCAGACCGGCCAGGAGATTGCCCAGCATCACGGCATCCGCACCGGCGGCCAACGCCTTCACGATGTCGCCAGAATACTTGACGCCGCCGTCGGCGATGATCGGTACGCCTCGCGGGCGGGCGACGGCGGCGCACTGCATAATGGCCGTCACCTGGGGCACGCCCGTACCCGATACCACTCGCGTCGTACAGATAGAGCCTGCACCTACCCCCACCTTGATGACGTCCGCTCCCGCCTCTATCAGAGCCTCCGTCCCCTGGGCGGTGACGACGTTCCCCGCCAACACCGGCAACTGCGGCGCGATGGATTTGACGCGGCGGATCGCGCGCAGGACGTTGGCCGAGTGGCCGTGGGCCGTGTCAATGGCAACGGCATCCACGCCTACGTCCAGCAGCGACTCCAGGCGGTCGTCCAGGTCTGTGCCGACGCCCACCGCCGCCGCCACCAGGAGGCGGCCCCGCGTGTCCGTCGCTGCATCGGGGTAATCCCGCTTCTTGAGGATGTCCTTGTAGGTGATAAGGCCCTTGAGCATCCCGCGCTCGTCCACCAGCGGCAACTTCTCAATGCGATGGAGGTGGAGGATGGCCTTCGCCTCCTCCAGCGTCGTGCCGATGGGCGCGGTGACAAGATCATCCTTCGTCATGTAGTCGCTGACGGGGCGCTGAAACTCAGTGGCAAAACGGATGTCGCGGTTGGTCAGGATGCCCACCAACCTGCCGTTGTCGGTGATAGGGACGCCAGAGATATGGTAGCGGCCCATGATGGCCTCGGCCTCGGCCAGGATGGCATCGGGCGGCAGGGTGATAGGGTCCACGATCATCCCCGACTCGGATCGCTTCACCTTGTCCACTTCCTCGGCCTGCGCCTGCACCGACAGGTTGCGATGGATGATACCCAGACCGCCCTGGCGAGCCAGGCCAATCGCCATCGGTGCTTCGGTCACCGTGTCCATCGCCGCGGAAAGGATGGGTACGCACAGCGACAAACGCTCGTGCAGGCGCGTGGAGATATTCACCTGCGCGGGCAGCGTCTCGGAGTAGTCGGGCACTAAGAGGACGTCGTCAAATGTGAGCGCCTCGCCCACGACTTGCGGTGCGTTGTTCATGCGGTCACACTCCTTTGGGCTCAGAGCACAGGGCGGATTACTTGAAACGACGGGCTAACTCGCCCTCCAAGTCGGCCCAACGCAGGCCCCTTTGCGCCAGCAAGACGAGGCCGTGATACACCAGGTCTGCCATCTCGTAGAGGACGCGGTCGTCGCCTTCGGCCAGCGTGGCAACGGCTACCTCCACGCCCTCTTCACCGACCTTCTTGGCGATTTCCTTCTCGCCCTTAGCGAAAAGTTGTGAGGTATAGGAGCCTTCGCGCGGGTGCGCCTTGCGCTCGGCAATGACGCCCTCCAGACGGTGGATGACACGGGAATCAGGAGGGCGAGAGGCAGCCTCCGCGCTGGCGAGGTCGCGGTAGAAGCAACTCACCTTTCCCGTGTGGCAGGCCGGACCGGCAGGCTTGACGCGCACCAGCAGCGCATCTCCATCGCAATCCACACGAATCTCTTCTACCTGTTGCGTGTTTCCCGACGTTGCGCCCTTATGCCACAACCCGTTGCGGCTGCGGCTCCAGAAATGCGTCTCCCCCGTCTCCAGCGTGCGCGCCAATGCCTCTTTGTTCATGTACGCCAGCATCAAGACCTGGCCCGTCCTGGCATCCTGGACGATGGCCGGAACCAGGCCGTCCGGCCCCCAGGATACCGCCGTTCCCTCATCCATACTTCTTATCGTCTCCCATACCCCATCGCTCCCGGCGCGCTTCCCGGCGGGCCTGAAGGTGTTGAAAGAGCGTAGCCGTCGTATGCTCCGCCACGCTCTCCGGCAGAGGGACGCCCCGCAATGCCCAACCGAACCGTGGCACCGCCTTGAGCCGGTTGGCAAAGAGGAGAAAGCGCACCATATCTTGCATCAGGGTGAACCGCTCCCGTCGGCCAAAGCATTGAGGATGGCAGGTGTCACGTCCGTGATCGCGTTGGCAGCCCCGAAGTGGTGGGCAGCCGTGCCTACAACCAACAATGGAACCGGATTGTAGGTGTGACCTTTCGTTCCCGGATCTTCAATGTTGCCGTGGTCACTGCAAAGGACGAGCGAAACGTCACCGTCCAGGCTCTGCAAGAGACTACCGAGAAAACGGTCAATCAAATCCAATAAGTAGGTGAGCGCTAAGGGAATCCGCCGATGCCCCACCAGGTCTGGCAGGAAGGATTCGTACAGCACCAGGTCGTGGGCAGCAGCCAGGTTACCTAAACGGCGTCCTGCCTCCTCCGGCGCAAGGAGCGGCCATTCCGGCCCCACCCGCTCCCGTAGAGCGAGATGCACGATGTCCCAGTAGAGGGCCTCACCTCGTTTCAGATCTGCTAAGGTACGGAACCGCAGCGCTGCGGCCATATTGATGAGCGTGGTTGCCGAGTGGCGCAGTTTGCGCTCGGCCACCAATTCCCAATAGCGATCCGAATAGGCGTTGGCGAAGGTGGCCTCTTTCCCCATCTCCTTCGCGCGCTTCAGAAGGCTGTCTTTTTCAATGATGGCCCGCAAGTCTGCCGTCGGGTAGGCGGCGATGTGCATCCCGGCGACGGCAGCGGCATTCACACCTGTGAAGAGGGCCGTCTGGCCGGTGCCGCTCTGCGGCAAGCCCTCCACCCCCAAGCACGCATCCAGGGGGCGGAAGAGGAGATTAGCCTGTCGTACCTCTCGCCCTGTCACCAGCCCGCCGCCCAGCAGGTCGCGCACGTGAGGCATCGGTGCGACGGCCAAAGGATTCGTGCCATCGTTCGGACCCAACCCCACGCCGTCCAGAAAGACAAAACAAACCCGCCCCATACTTGCCACCCGCCTCCGTCGGCACGATTATAGCACCGAGAGCGAGGAGCAACAAGAACTAGGCGAGGTCGCAAACAACACGGCGACGAGACTCCGGCCTCGTCGCCGCTCAATGGTGTCGTTCGGCTACTGCCACTACATGCTGCTTACGCCAACGCTTTGTGCCTTAACCAGTCAATCACCCGGTTGCCTATCCACCGCTGCGTCAATTCGTCCGTGCCCCCGAAGGGGTAGGCGCGGTGCTCCACACTATCTGAGGCTGCGAGCGCGGCGTGCGTCTCGCCTTGCTCTTTGCCATAGACCCCATCTTCTGCGGCAAGGCTCCCCAATATCGCCAGGGCCAGATCTGCCCCCGTCTGCCGCCGGAGTGCGAGGGCAACCGCCTGGGCATCGTCGGGCGTGAAACGGCCATTCTGAGTACCGGACAGTTCAAGACCGAGCGCGTTCAGCAGCTTGGCCTCGTCGTCCAACACCATGGCTGAGGCGACTACCTTCTCACCATCCGGTGTGGCTGTGAGACGGCGGGCTACTGCGCCGCGCGTGTTGCCTTCCACAAATGCCAGTCGCCAGCCGCGACCGGCCAGGAGCCGCGCGGTCACCTCCTCAACCGTGTCGTGGCCCTCGCCATAGACGTATTCGCCCAGGCGCGCCCGCACCTGGGCCTCAATCTCCGCGATCATGGTTTGAGCAACCGCCTCACTATCGGCCTTCGCAGTGATACGAACGTCGGTCTGGCCGGAATGGGCAGCGAGCCCGACGGTGGGGTTGGAGAGGCGCATCAGGTCATCCAACTGCTCGTCAATAGAACTCTCGCCGATACCGACGGTGCGCAGCACTTTGGCAACGATGACCTCCGGCTTCTCCAGCCGAGACCGCAGGTATGGGAGGACGGCGTGCTCCATCAGGTATTCCATCTCGTGCGGCACGCCCGGTATGGAGATGATGGTGCCGCGCGGGCTCTCAACGATGGAGCCGGGCGCCGTCCCCACCGGATTATCAATGGGGATAGAACCGTGAGGAAGGTAGGCCTGGCGGCGATTGTTTGCACCCATCTGGCGCCCCCAGCGGGTGAACATCGCCTCTATGCGCCCCAACTGGCGTTCATCCAGTTCCAAAGGGCGCTCGGTGGCGCGGGCTACGGCCTCGCGGGTCACGTCGTCCACCGTCGGGCCGAGGCCGCCCGTGGTGATCACGACGTCGGCACGAGAGAGCGCGATATTCAGCACGCGCGTGATGCGCTCCAGGTTATCGCCCACCGTAGTCTTAAAATAGACGTTGACCCCGATCTCCCGCAGGTGGCGGGCGATGTAGGCGCTGTTCGTATCCACCAGCTCGCCGAGCAGCAGTTCCGTTCCCGTCGCCACGATTTCCGCGTTCATAAGCCTCCCTACGTCTCCCGCAAACCGGTCTGTCCTAACCCATCAACACGGCCTGGGCGCGAATCGCCCGTATCCGCTTGGCCCCTTCGGCGTTCTGCTCCTCCTCCATTTGGGCCGCGACGGTATCCATCGTCTGCAAGAAGGTGTCGTTTAGCTGGGCGCGATTGGCCTCTAACAGAGAGCGCGTCCCTTCGGGGTAATCTGCCCTGATCAACTGGTTCAACAACCTCACCTCAGGCGGCGCGCTCTCTTCCAACAACTCCTGTATCTCATCCCAGACCCGCCGCAGTATCTGGAAGGCTTCCCGATTGCCACGCTGTTGGGCTGCCTGAATGTTCATGGTCAGGACCGACAGGAACGCATCGTTGATCTCGGCGGCGTGATGGCGCACGCCGTCGCGCACGTCGGGATGGCCGAGGATGGCTCGCAACGTTGTCGTGGCCCGATCAAGGGCTTCGCGCGTGGCTTTGTCCAGGGCAGCCGTCAGATCCACGATGTGATCCCGCAGCCGCTCCAACCGCGCGGCCTCGGCCTTATCATCGCGCCTGGCAGCGTCTGCCTTGCTGGTCAACTGCTGGAAGAAAACGTAGTCCACCAGCGGACGCGCGGCCATGACCAACGCATCCACCACGCCGTCGTCGCGCGCGGCCACGATTTTCTCCAGCAGCTCCTCGCGGGTGGTGGAATCGGTTAACGAGGTGATGGCCTCATGCTGCGCCCGGAGCTTCTTGCCGTAGGAAGAAAAATCAAGCAATATCTCGCGAAGACCCAGCAACGCCTCGCCGGCCCGCTGGTTGTTGTCATCGGCAGCATCCTCCGCCATAGCCGTCAGCATGTGGAAGAAGTCGGCGTCAAATTCGCTATCGTGGTCTCTGACCACGGTACGCAGCGATTCCTCATCACGCGCCGTCGCCAAGACGCGCTCCAAGAGCGCAGTACGGGTTCGTTGTTTATCCAACTCTTCGCGCGTGACGCCATCGGCCATGAGGATAGCATCCCTCAGACTCTCCATTGTGAGAAACTGGCGCGGCTGTAAGAAGTAACCACGGCGGTCCTGCTGTGGTGTTTGCGTCAGCAGCCGGTTCGTCAGATCACCGATGATGCGCTGCCGCTGCATTTCCGATAAGTTCAGTTCGGGCGGCAGGAACGCGGCCAGGAAGTCGTGGGCGGGGTCGTGATAGAGAAGAGGAGCGAGCATCGGGTTCTGCCGCTTGCAGGTGGGGCAGGTGGATTCGTTGAGCCGCCCGCGCATCATCTCCAACTTGAGGGCCGGTTCCTGCTTGACGTCCACGACGGAGCGAACCTCTGCGACGTATGGCGTCCGGCATTGCGGACAAGTTACGGTGACCTTCTGGGGAGGAAACATGAAAGAAACAACGTCCTTTCTGAAGATATGCCACACTCATCGCTGAGTGGGCGAAACTTGACGATGTCTTTCCGCCGCCTGGCGGAGAATCCGGGCAGTCAAGGCAAGGTGCGAGTCTTTGACGCCCGGCGATACGTCCAGCGCCAATACCCGGCTGCCGATATCCTCGGCCACGGCCAACGACGCAGCACAACGGACGTCTGCGACGAGGTGATGCAGTGGCTCGTAGAGCGTGACCGGAAAGATGCCTTGCGCCAACAGCGAGCGGGCAGCCATCGCTCGGCGCCGGCCATCAGGCAAGAGAACGGGCAGACGCCACACGGCATCCGTCGCGTCGTCCTCGCCCAGCACCTGCACCGGGCTATCCGCCAGCAGGTTCCGATAGAGTCGCGCGGCCTGCCCGCGTTGGGCCACCCGTCCAGGCAAAGACGGCCACCGGCTGCGGGCGCGTGCCACCTGGCCGACGGTCATCGGCTGCGCCAACAGCCAATCCAGGGCTCGCGGCGCGTGAGACAAAGCCCATTCCACCCGCGCCCAGGGCTCGCGCCCGCCCGCTCCCCAGGGCGCCAGGGGCGGGCACAAGCGACGCAACTCACCTGCAGCCGGAGTGTAGCGGCGCAGCCTTGCCAACAGGTCACGCAGCCTCGCGGCCAGGCGCGAATCGTCCGTCGCGAGGGCACCACCGCCGCCCGCGGACAGAATCTTCCCACGGCCAAAACTGACCACCGTGACCGCACCTTGCCACGCCGGACGCGCTCCCAATGCCTGCGCGGCGTCCTCAATGAGCGCGATGCCGCGCCTTGCCAGGAGAGAGCGAATCGCCTCGGCTGGCGGCCTGCGACCATAGAGATAGACGGCAACGACGGCCACAGTGCGCGCAGATAAGCACCCCACGGCGCTGGCCGGGTCCAGGTTGCCATCTTCGGCCAGACTGTCGGCCAGGACAACTTTGCACCCTGCTGCCCGCGCCGCGTAATAGACGGCGGGACAGCAGAGAGCCGGGATGACGACCTCCGGCTCATCGGGCTGCGCCTCGGCCAACAGACGCAATAGCAGAAACAAGGCCCCGGTGCCGCTGTGAGTCAACAGCACTTCACGGCGACCCAGGCTCATCGCGACCAGGTCAACCAGCGCGCCTTCGGCATCCGCTGAGGCAGGCTCACCGGCAAGCGGGTCAGGCCGCACGCGCGCAAACTGCGCTCTCACTCCGGCAAGTCCAGTTCTTCCACCAATTCGCGCAGGAAGAGTTCGGCATCCGTCACCAGACCGACGGCCTGGAAAGTGCCGCGGTCGGCCAACTTGGTCACGGTGGACGGGTTGATGTCCACGATGACCACCTTCACGTGGGCAGGAAGGATGTTGCCCGTCGCGATGGAGTGGAGCATCGTAGCCATCATAATCGCCATCTCTACCCCGGCCAGCCCGGCCCGCATTCGCCGCTGCGCTTCCATCATGTCGGTCACGACGTCGGGCAAGGGGCCGTCATCACGGACGGAACCGGCCAGCACCATGTCCACCTGGTTGGCAATGGCCTCGTACATGACGCCGGAACGGAGGATGCCCTGCTCCACCGCGGCGCGCAGGGAGCCCGCGCGGCGAATCGTATTGATGGCCTGCATGTGATTCCGGTGGCCGCCGGGCACAGGAAGGCCGGTTTTCAGGTTCACACCCAGCGACGTGCCGAGGAGTTGCGATTCCACGTCGTGAACCGCGATGGCGTTGCCGCCATACAATGCCTGCACGTAGCCGCCCCGAATCAGCCTCGCCAGGTAGGGCCCTGCGCCGCTGTGAATGATGGCCGGGCCGACGACAAAGAGGATCTTGCCGCCGCCTTCTCGCGTCTGCCGCATTTGCCGGGCGACGGCAGAGATAGCCAGGCTGTTGGGCCGCTCCGAGGAGACGGCGGAGCGCATGAAACTAAACACCTCCTGCTCGCGTTCGCGCTCCATGGGAATAACGCGGATACCTTCGTGCCCGACGGTCACCTGGTCGCCCGCGCGCACGTCGGCAATGGGTCGGCACACCGCCGTTCCTCGCTCCCTGTCCACCACGACGACTAGATCCATCTCCGTGCCCGCCACGTCCAGCCAACGCCCGTTCAGGCGTATCTGCGTGGGGAGATTCGTGGTGGAATAGAAATCGTCGGGCAACGCGCCGTCGGTCGGTGCAGGCTCGGTGCGCACGTCGCTGCCGTTCTCCACCTCCGCGCCGAAAGATTGCAGCGCGGTGAGGATACGGGACATCTGCGCCTCGTCCGAGGCGAATATCTTCATGCGGGCGAAACTTTGCTCCCTCTTGTGCCGCCCGACGCGAATCTCGGTCACGTCAAAATCGCCGCCCAAATCCATCACCGTATCCATCACCCTCGGCAGGATGAGCGAGTCAATGATGTGCCCGTGGAGCACGATCTGCTCCGACAGGTTGTGTTTATTCGCCATGCGACAAACCTCAAGAAACGCAAGATGCAGGTCACAGGGCATCCCTACGCCGCGCAGACCAGGCGCCATTGACCTGCATCGTGCAAGGTGTTCAGTTTATGATGGAACCCCTAGCAATGCCCGGAGTTGTGCTTCGTCTAAAGTCGGCACGCCGAGCGCACGCGCCTTGTCCAACTTGCTCCCCGCCGCCTCGCCCACCACCAGGTAGTCGGTCTTGCGGCTGACGCTGTCGGTCACCTTGCCGCCATGTTGCTCAATGAGCGTCTTTGCCTCTTCGCGCGAGAGTGTGGGCAGCGTGCCGGTGATGACAAAGGTCTTGCCATTGAGGGGAGCGGGAGCCGCTTGCGCCTCTGCTGCCCGCCGTTCCTGGGCCAAGCGTACCCCCGCACGGCGCAACTTCTCAATCACCTGCCGGTTGCCCTCAATGCTGAAATACTCCACGATACTGCGGGAAATCTCCGGCCCGATGCCTTCAACGTTTTGCAGATCCTCCTCGCGCGCGGCCATCAGGGCGTCTATGGAGCCGAAGGCATCGGCGAGGAGTTGCGCGACCACGCTGCCCACGCCACGGATGCCGAGGGCAGCCAGGACGCGCGCCAGAGGGCGTTCCTTGCTGGCCGCGATCCCGGCCATCAGGTTGCCGACCTTTTTATCCTTGAAGCCTTCCAGTTGCAGTAACTGCTCCGGCCTCAGGTAGTAGATGTCGGCGACGTCCTTCAGCAAGCCCTTCTCCACCAGAAGCGCACCCGTGTTCGTGCCGAAGCCTTCAATATCCATCGCGCCGCGGCTGACGAAATGCTCCACCAGCCGCACCAGTTGCGCCGGGCACGCGCTGTTCACGCAATAGACGGCGACCTCGCCCTCGTTGCGGCGCACGGGTTGGTGACAAACGGGGCACTCAGCCGGCACCTGGTACGGCTGCGCCCCCGGCAGACGCAGTTCCAGGACGGGCCCGACCACATAGGGGATAACGTCGCCCGCGCGCTGCACGACCACTACGTCTCCCTCGCGGATGTCTTTGCGCGCCAGGTCGTCAAAGTTGTGGAGCGTTGCTCGCTCAATCGTCACGCCGCCCAACTGCACGGGCTCCAACTCGGCATAGGGGTTGAGCGTGCCGGTGCGTCCCACGTTGATGCCGATGCGCAGGAGCCTCGTCGTTGCCTCGCGCGCGGGGAACTTGAAGGCCACCGCGCTACGCGGGTCTTTGCCAACGAAGCCCATCGCCTGGGCCGTCGCCAGGTGGTTGAGTTTGATGACCACGCCGTCGGCTTCGTAGTTCAACGAATCGCGCCGCCGCATCCACTCTTCGCCGTAGGCGATTGCCGCATCCAGGGAGTCAATGTGGGCCGAATCAGGTGGCGTCAGGAAGCCAAGCCTGCGCAGGTAGGCCAGCAACTCCCATTGGGTCTCGGTGCGGGTTCCCCCATCCTGGGCCACAATCGCGTAACAATATAGACTCAGGTAGCGGCTGCGGCTGGCCACCGGGTCTAACTGACGCAGCCCACCTGCCGCTGCGTTGCGGGGGTTGGCGAAGGTCTTTTCCCCGCGTTCGGCCAGCAGGCGATTGAGGGCACGGAATTTGTCGTTGGGCATGAAGGCCTCGCCCCGCACCACCAGGCGACGCGGCGCGGCAAGGCCGTCATCTGGCAAGAGGGGGATACGCAGAGGCACAGCCTGCACCGTGCGCAGGTTCGCCGTGATATCTTCACCTATCTCGCCGTCGCCGCGCGTCGCGCCGAGCACGAATGTACCGTCTTCGTAGGTCAGGACAACGGTGAGGCCATCTATCTTGGGTTCCACGACGAACTCCGGCGGTGGCGCATCGCCGGGCAGGAACTTGCTGGCGCGTTTCCACCAATCGCGCACCTCTCCTGCACTGGTGGCGTTCGCCAGGCTCAGGATGGGCGCGGCGTGCCGCACCTTCGCAAACCTGTCTAACGGCGGCCCGCCGACGCGCCGGGTCGGCGAATCGGGCGTGACCAGGTCGGGGTGTTCCGCCTCCAGCCGCTCTAGTTCGCTAAAGAGCGCGTCATAGGCAGCATCGGGAATGGCCGGGTCATCCAAGACGTAATAGCGATAGGCGTAGTAACTGACCTGGCGGCGCAATTCCTCAACGCGTGCACGCACGTCCATTATGCGCTGGCCTCCGGCTGCTAAGGGTTCACCAGGCGCAGCCAGTTCTCTGCCACCCAACCGATGGTCCCGTTCGCCGTCTGCACACGCCACCAGACGAAACCATCCTGCTTGACCGGATAAGGCTCATTGAGGTTGGCAGGTTTATCCAATACCGTCAGGATCGCACCTTCAGCCAGGGTGGCCGCGCGGGCATAATTCAGGCCCCCACCGAAGCGAAGGCTGATGCCCTCTGCCCCTGTCCCGGTGACCTTGACCTGCTTGCCGACGGCGATGGCTCCCGCCGGTGGTGCAGGAGGAACAGCCGCGGTGATCGCGGGCGCCGGTGTAGTACCTGTGCTACCCTGCTGCACGACGGGCATCTTCACGGCTGCGGTGCCGGTTGCAGCAGGTAAGGTAGAGACGACACGGGGGCGTGTCGCCGTTGGTGGCGGTGGCGCGGGGCTGCCACTGGTCAACCCCCACCAGAGCCCG
>JADYZS010000331.1 GCA_020853075.1 Anaerolineae bacterium
GTCCACGCGGTCGCGCCACATGCCAATAAAGGCTTCTTGCGCTAATTCGGTCCGCCTGGCTCCTTTGGCAGGGCGCGCGGAAGCGTAGCGCGTCTGCAGAAAAGCGATGAAATCAATCACCTGCTGCTGCGCTTCGGGCGGCAGTTCGGAGAAACTTTGCCATACCGCGTTCTGGTTCATACATCACCTCGTGGTAGGTAGCCTGGACGGTTACGTGAGACATCATAGCACCGCTGCCGGGGCTATCGCAACCTATCATTAATCCTAGAGACATGGTAGAGACAACCCAACCCGGCACTTTACATTCTCTGCTACAGCTCCAGTGCCAGGAGGTCGCTGCCCGTCGCTTCCACCGTTGTTTCGTCCACGCGCCGGACGCCGGGACGGGACGCTGCTTCGTCGGCAAACCGCGCTTCCGTGAATCGTCTCGCGAGCGTATAGGGCGGCTCTACACGGAAAGGCTGTATCTTTCCTACTTTCGCCATCGCCTGCCTGGCTCCTTCCCGGATCATCGCCCGCGCCTTCTCCGGGGCCAACGAGATCGCCGGAGCCTGAGAGAGTCCTGCCGGTGCCGGCGAGAGCCCCTCTTTGACGACGACGGTCTCAATGTCCGGCACCAGCGCACGGGCTTCTGCGGCTGCTGCCTTGTCACCACTGACAAAGACGGTGGGAACACCATAGAGGCCCGCGACGGCGCAATTCATCCCGATCTCACCGATCCGGAGCCCGTTGAGCCAGACCGCGGCCAGACGGCCATGGAAACTGTGGCTCAGCACGGCCCGCGGCAGGCCGGCCATCCCGTGCAGACCGCACATAAATGTGGCGTTGTATGATTCATCCAGGCCTGCCGGCCCGCCGTCTCCGGCTCCCATGACCAACCGGCAGGCAGGGTGCAGCAACTCCACGTCCAATCCACCGGGAAAAGGGCCGTGACCGTCCCAGGCGACGATTTCCGTCGCGCCGCCCTCTAACGCGCCCTCTACCAGCGCGTTGAGTTCCAGGGTCGCCAGCCGCCGTGCCTGGTGATAATACGCGCCATCAAACCAGCACTGCTGGCGATGGTCAATCACTCCGGCTGTCCCCTCAAGATCGCAGATCACGTAGATTTTCACTTGCCCCTGATCTCCCACGCTTCAACGTCACCTTCTACCACGACGAATGTTGCAAACGGATGGACGGTTACGTGAGACATTATAACATCGCTGCCGAGGCTATCGCAACCGTACCACCAAAGGTTTTATAGAGACGACCCGCCGGGTCGTCTCTACGGAGACCTCTAGGGTTTGTGGTATAATAGGCCGCGACGAAGCCAAACCGGAGAGCAAACCATCAGATGCTACTCCCCCGACGCCTCATTATCCTGTACAGCATCTCCCACGCGCAAGGCAAGGACGATGCCCTGGGCGAGGACGAAGTGGCCCAGGTCGCACACGCCCTGCGCGCGGTGTTGAGTCCTCGCATCCCCGACATTGTGCTGGCTCCGGTGGACGACGACGTTGTAGCCGCGCTGCAACCCTATGACCCGGATGAGACGCTCATCTTCAATCTGTGCGAGGCTATCGCCGGCGATGTGGCGCGCGAGGCCGCGGCCGCGGCCCACCTCACGGCGCGGGGCTTCCGCTTCACTGGCGCGCCCGCGGCTGCCCTGGCGCTCTGCCAGGACAAGGCGCAGGCCAAGGCGCGCTTGTTAGCCGCGGGTCTCCCCACGCCCGCCTACCAGGTGTTTCACGCTGCCGGTGAGCCTCTCTCACCCGGACTCCGTTTCCCCCTCTTCGTCAAGCCCGTGGCCGAGGATGGGTCGGTGGGCATCTCTCAGGAGTCGGTGGTGACGAGTGAGACAGCATTGCGGGCGCGGGTCAAATACGTTCTGGGTACCTACCACGAGCCCTCGCTGGTAGAGGAGTTCATCGGCGGGCGCGAGTTCAACATCGGCGTCTGGGGCAACGACCCGCCAGAGGTGTTGCCGCTGGCTGAACTGACCTATCGCAACGTGGCGAATCCCCTGGCGCGCGTCGTCACCTACGCGGCTAAGTGGGAAGAAGATAACCCGGAGTACCACGATACCCCCGTGACCTGCCCGGCTCAGGTGGACGAGCCGCTGGCAATCCGCCTCCGCCAGACAGCATTGGCTGCCTATCGGGTGATGGGCTGCCGCGACTATGCGCGGGTGGATATGCGGGAGCGCGAGGACGAGCCTTATATCCTGGAGGTCAACCCCAACCCCAGCCTCTCCGCCGATGCCGGCTTCCACAAGGCGGCGCGCGCCGCAGGCTACGACTACGCCGGGATGGCTGCGCACATCGTCGCATTGGCCTGGGCAAGAGGAGAACGATGATTCGTCACATCACAGCCGATGACGTCACCGAGTTGGCGGCAGTCGCCGCCCGCGCCGGTAATTTCAGCCAGGAAGAAACGAAGACGGTGGGGGAAATGGCCGTGGAATCGCTTGGCCCCAACCCCAGCGGCTATCGTTTTCTCTGTTACGTGGCGGAAGGCCGCATTGCCGGCTTCGCCTGCTATGGTCACATCTCACTCACCGAGTCCGCGTATGACCTCTATTGGCTGGGAGTGGATGCGGGGCAGCATGGCCGGGGCATCGGCGGCAAACTGCTGGCGGAGGTAGAACGAGGGGTAGCCGCCGAGGGCGGCAGGCTCCTGGTAGCCGAGACCTCCGGCACGGAGGCTTACGCCGCCGCCCGCACCTTCTACTTGCGCCAGGGCTTCTACGAGGCGGGGCGCATTGAGGATTTCTACGGCGCGGCTGACGCGAAGGTCATCTATGTAAAGAGAGTAGCGGCGACATCGTAATTGTGCAGGATGCCCAATCGCACACCGCACGATTCGTACATTCTGCCCGTAGCGCAAAAGCGCGGTTTATACTATACTTGCTTCCGTAAGTGTGCACGTTGCACCTGTGGAGCGTGGGCGCTCTATCCGCTGAGGATAGAGCGATTTCTTTTTAGAGAGGAACTTATCCATGCCGAACGAAATCAACACAGGCGATACGGCCTGGATCCTGATCTCTACGGCCCTGGTGATGCTGATGACACCGGCCCTGGGGTTCTTCTATGGCGGCCTGGTGCGGAAGAAGAACGTCCTGGCGACGATCATGCACAGTTTCTTCATGCTCGCGCTCATCAGCGTGCAGTGGGTCCTCTGGGGCTATAGCCTTGCCTTTGGCCCGGATAAGGGCGGCATCATCGGCGGCCTGGAATGGCTCGGCCTGAGCGGTGTCGGCACCGCGCCAAACCCCGACTACGCGCCCACCATCCCGCACCAGGCCTTCATGATCTACCAGGCGATGTTTGCCGTCATCACCCCCGCTCTGATCACCGGCGCCTTTGCCGAGCGCAAACGCTTCAAAGCCTTCGTTCTTTTCAGCCTTTTGTGGGCTACCTTTGTCTATGACCCCATCGCCCACTGGGTATGGGGTGTGGGGGGATGGCTACGTGCGCTGGGCGCGCTAGACTTCGCGGGCGGGACAGTAGTGCACATCTCCTCTGGCGTTTCGGCTGCTGTAGCTGCCCTGGTGCTGGGCCGTCGCCTCGGTTTCGGCAAAGAGCCGATGGACCCCCACGACGTGACCATGACGGTGCTGGGCGCCGGGCTTCTTTGGTTCGGGTGGTTCGGCTTCAACGCGGGGAGCGCGCTGGCGGCGGGCGAGTTGGCTGTAAATGCCTTTGTCGTCACCAATACTGCCGCGGCGATGGCCGCGTTGACCTGGATGACCGTCGGTTGGGCTCATCAGGGACGGCCCAGCGTCCTGGGGAGCGCGGCAGGAGCAGTCGCCGGCCTGGTGGCGATTACCCCGGCGGCCGGGTTCGTCAACGTCCCCGCCGCCATCGTCATCGGCATGGGCGCGGGCGTCTTCTGCTACTGGGCTATCCACCTGAAGACCCGCCTGCGCATAGACGATGCGTTGGATGTGTGGGGCGTGCACGGCATCGGCGGCATCTGGGGTGCGCTGGCAGCCGGAATCTTTGCCACGACCGCGGTGAACGCCGCTGGAGCCAACGGCCTCCTTTACGGCAACCCACGCCAGTTATTGATACAACTCGCAGCGGTAACTGTCGTCGTCACCTACTCTATCGTCGTCACCTGGGTCATCCTGAAAGTGGTGGATTTGACGGTGGGGTTGCGGGTGAAGGAACACGAGGAGCGTGAGGGGCTGGATACGTCGCAGCATGGGGAAGTTGCGTATCAGATATAGAGGCCACAACAAAGTAAAGAGTAAGCACTCAATTCAATAAGGAGGAATCGCCATGTCATCGTTAGTCTTGTTTGATCTCGTCGCTTTCGCCGTCCTGGTCATCGCCTGGGTGGTGCTACCCACCAACGGCCAGCAGGTGGAACGGGAATCGGCCCTGGATGCCATTGTGACCGCTTAGCTACGTCTCCATCCCCGAATTCTGCCGCGCAGTGCCCCCCTGGGAGACACGAATACACGAACACGGTAACAGGCGATTCGTGTATTCGTGTCGCCTTATTCGTGGACAGCAGGCATCCTCTGGCTCCTATACACGCGCGCTCCCTCAACAACGGCCATGGCAACTGAGACGACTCCACCGGCCACCACGACCAGGACCACGACCATCAGGTTGAGAGGAACCAGCGCCAGGGCCACCGCCTCGGCCAGGGCGATGGCTGCCAGCCCCACAGGGTAACCAATCCGCTGCCTACCGATGGCGTAGATGAGCCAGACGTTAGCCATCGCGTACAGCGTCATGGCGACGCTGTACCAACCCAACAGCGACGCGTGTTCGGCATAGGCGGCACCGAAGAGAAGCCCCAATGCCTGGGCCGGAAAAAGAGAAAAAGGAACGGCAAAACCGGCGCAGAGCACCAGCACCGCGCCGAGGCTGACCAGCAGCAACGGAAGCGACCGCTCACCGCGAACGGTACGGCTTACAACCAACGGCAAGAGAACTCCTGTGACGGCTGCCGGAAAGTAGAGCACCGCCTTGCCCAAGACCGCCATGGCCGAATAGAGCCCCGCTTCCGCGGCGGGAAAGCGATTCTTCACCAGGATCACATCGGCGTTGACCAGGAAGGCGAGGGCCAGAAGCCCCAGCGCCGCGCCGGCCAATTCACGATTCGCCCGCATGGGCAACGACGCGGGCGCGTCCGGCTTCCGGCGCAGAAGGTCGCGCAAGAGCCACAGGCCCAGGAGCGCAGCCGCCAGGAAAGAGAGGGGCAAGGCGGCAATGGTCCCCGTCAGGCCCAGCCCCAGGAGGGCCAGCATCACCGTCAGGATGAAGCGCAGCCCGCCACTTACCATAGTGGTCGCGCCCAGCGGGATGAAGCGCTGGCTGCCGCGCAACGCGCCCTGGAAGATCGGTAGCATTGCCAGGGGAAGAATGGTGATGCCGGCGATGGCGGATGCTACGATGGACGTATGGAGCCAGGAAGCCAGCAACGGGCTGAGGATGACGGCGGCGAGGGTTGCCAGGCCTCCCCAACGCAGAGCCACGGTGAGGAAGAGATGACGCAGCAACGCGGCGACCTGCCCGCCTCGCCCGCTTGCCAGGGCGAGGGCGACTCCCTGCGCCGTCAGAGTCTGGATCGTGCCCGCCAAAGCGATCAGGATGAGAAGGACGGCAGAGAGGGCGGCAAAAGCCCCGTAGTCTATCGGCCCCAGGAATCGCCCGGCAGCCGCGTTGGAAAGGTAATTGAATACGCTGGCGGAAGACTGTGCCAGGAAGAGCCAGCCCGTTTGCCGGGTGAGCCAGAGCGCGCGGCCTCGCCCTTCTTCGTCTGCAGGCCAGCGACCGGCAACGTGCTTTTGGAAAAAGCGCGACCAACGGGCAGCCGGGCCCCGGTTATCCAGTCCCTCTACGGCCTGGCGCAACGCCTCAACCCCTCCAGCCCCAGCGCATCGTTGGGCCCTATGTTCAGCACGTCCCAGAAGACCTCCTGTGCCTTCTCGCATTGCCCCACGCTCAGGTACGCCGCTCCTAATTTGCGCCTGTACGAGATGAAGGCAGGGCGAAATACTGTCGCCCAGTAGTAAGCCGTCACCGCCTCTGCCCGATGGCCCAGAGCACTTTGCGCCTCGCCTTGCCAGAAATAGGCTTCGGCATCGGTAGGCTGGCGGGCAACCGCTTCCTCAAAGGCATCCAATGCCTGCTCCGGCTTCCCCTGCGCCAGATAGACCTGTCCCAACTTCATAAAAATGCCGGTCGCTGGTGGAGCCTCCAATTGAACGGCTTCCTCCAGCCAGCGTATGCCGTCGTCCGGGCGTTCCCAGGCCACATACAGATCCGACAGGACGGAGCGCAGGGGGATGCTTTGGGTATAGACGGTCAGCGCGTGCAGGTAATGCTTTTCACCCGTTGCGTACTCTTTCAGAGCCACAAAGCGAAACCCCATCTCCAGCAGCGCGGACTCTGAACCCGGCGGTGCGCGGCGCACCAGTTCCTGATAGGCTGCCAGGGCCTCCTGTTCCTGACCGGCAGCGGCATAACTGCGCGCCAGCCCCAGGCGAAAATCCGCGTTGTCCGGCGCCAGGCGCACGGCGCGGGAAAAGGCTTGAATCGCCCGGTCGGGAGCCGATAACCTTTGATACAATCTGCCTGCTTCGGCCCATTGCGAGCCCGAGTCAACGCCCAGACTCACCGCGCGATCCAGGGAACGCCGCGCGTCCGCGGCGTGGCCCGCTGCCTGGTATTGCGCCGCCAACGCCAGGTAGTCAAGGCCCTTCTCGGCGTCTGCGCGCGGGAGAGCAACGCCAAGGGCGGCAGAGAGGATAACAGCACAAAAGGCAAGAAGCGTCCAACGCAGGTTGGGATTGCCAGTAGATGATGAATCCTGCGAGCCGGTCTCGGCCATACGGCACTATTCCAGGGTCGGCGGTTGGTATGGGCAAGGAGGAGTAAAGGGGCCCCCCTTTAAGACGAGATTGTAGCACAAGGCCGCTTACGCGGCAAGTGAGTTGAACCGACAGCCATGCCGTGTTATAATAGGCCCTACGAACTTCCTCTGGGATGATAGACCCGCGTCATGAGCGTAACTGATCAAGTGGCTCCCTTGCCCCTGCGTAAGCCGGGCAGCAGGCAGATTCTCTGGCGTTGTTTTGGTTATTTGCGACGTTACTGGCGGATAACGGTGGGGGCCTATGCAGCGATGTTGTTGATTGATGCCCTCGCGTTGGTCATCCCTCAGTTTATCCGCTGGATCGTGGACGGCGGTATCCGCGGTGGGAACGCCCGCCTGTTGGGCATGGCGGTTCTGGCTCTCCTGGGCCTGACGCTGGTCAAAGGTGGGCTGATTTTCCTGCGCGGGCGGTGGACGGAGATCGCCTCGCAGGGGGTCGCCTACGACCTGCGGAACGCCATCCACAGCAGACTCGCGGCCCTCTCCTTCTCGTACCACGACCGGGCAGAGACCGGGCAACTTCTCTCCCGTGCTGTGCAGGATGTGGAGCGCATCCGTTTCCTGACGGGGCGCGCCGTCCTCAGCCTGGTGGA
>JADYZS010000332.1 GCA_020853075.1 Anaerolineae bacterium
CCGGGCCGCAGCGGTTTGCCGGGCTCCACCAGTTCGTCGCCCGTGGAGAGGACGGCTGCCCGCGGCGCGGGATCGACGCTCACCGCCGTCGCGCCGACCGTCGCCACGATACCCAACTCCGCAGGGCCGAGCACCGTGCCTGCGGCCAACACCTCTTGCCCTGCTGCGATGTCCTCACCGACAGGCCGCACGTCCCGCCCCGGCGTCACCTGGCTGTGGAGCGTGACCTGCCCATCCCGCTCCTCGGTCAACTCCACCATGATGACAGCATCCGCGCCGGGGGGCAGCGGCGCACCCGTGGTCACGCGCGCGGCGGTGCCGGGCGTCACCCGCAGGTCGGCCACGTAACCCGCGTACTGCTCGCCCACCACCCGGCGCACCGGGCTCGTGTCGGCGGCGATCACCGCATAGCCATCCTTGCCCGCCGCGGGGAAAGGCGGCATCGGTTCCAGGGCGCGCAGCGTTTCCGCCAGGACGCGGCCCTGCGCCTGCACAAACGGGATGCGCATCGGCGCGAGGACAGGCGTATGTTCCAGAACGATACGCAGGGCTTCGTCCACCGAAAGCATGGGATAGGGCGATTCGGGCATGGCAGGATTATAGCACCTTGAAGGAACGTCCGCAAGACCATTTTCAGACATTGCACGTAATCTATTTGCTGTGGTATAATCACGCCATCTTGCGCAGCCGCCCTCTGCGCAAGAGAATAGAAAGGAGGAACCATGACCGCGTCGTCCATCGCTCTGCATGCCCCAGCGGGGAGTGCCACCGCCAACCTCTGGCTGCGCAACCGGAACTGGGACCTGGCGCTCATCACCTTCAGTGCCGTCCTAATCGCCCTCCCTTATACCCTCTTCCTGGTCGTCAGCCGCAGCGGCGTTGAGGAAGATACGAGCCGCAACCTGGTCAACCTGGTAGTCTCCCTTTTCATCGGCGGCCCCCACATGTACGCCACCTTCACCCGCACCATACTGGACAACGACTTCCGCCGCCAGCACCCACTCATCGTAGCTTCGTCTATCTTATTGCCCATTACAGTCATCATCCTGGCTGTCAAGGCCTTCATCATCCTGCTGACGATCTTCTTCTTCTGGGCCTCCATCCACGTTCTGCACCAGATCATCTATCTCATAGATTGTTACAACCAAAAAACACCAGCGAGACTTCCCCTCTGGTCGCGCCTGGTGGACTACGGTATCGTCCTGACAAGTCTCTATCCAATAGCCGCCTACAAACTGGTGCGCAACGAGTTCCAGATCGGTGGCAATCTGATCCAGGTGCCGGCCATCTTCCGCCACGATTGGGTCGTGGTGCTGGCGGTCCTGGCCTTCGCTGGAACCTTTCTTGCCTTCACCGCCAAGACCATCTGGGAGTTCTCCCAGGGGCGGGGCCACTGGCCGAAGACGACCCTCATCTACGTGACGGCTATCGCCGCGTTCTTCGTTCCCGCCTTTCCGAACCTGGACGTCGGTTTCCAGGGCTTCAACACCTGGCACTCGCTGCAATACCTGGCTCTCACCTGGTACGCCAACCACCTGCGCCAGCAGCAAGGTCGGATCCATACCCCCCTCATCAGCCGTATCTCGTCGGGTAACGATAGCACCTGGCGTTTTTACGGCTTCAACGTAGCCCTGACCTTCGGCGCGCTGGTCATCGTCATCCTGTTGTGGATCTTCCGCACGCCCTTGAGCCTCAGCCTGGATCAGATTTACTACATGACCGTCCTTTCGTTCCTTTTGGTTCACTACTATCACGATCACGTTCTCTTCACACAGCCGCAGGCATTGGTGCCGGCAGCGTAGGCGTGCCAACGCGTGGTCTGGCTCCAAACCCTGAAAGGCTGTCTGAGAAGTCTGGGAGCAGGCCGCCATCGGATAAAATCCGACGGCTGGCAGGTACAAGAAACCCGCAAAGCGGGTTTTTTACCCCGTTTGCCGTCGGTTTCCCCTGTGCCGGGCTGCACCCACCAGCCTGTCGGCTTGCGCCGACTAGGTGCAAGCGAGGCGCGCACGGCAACCGATGGCCGGGTCCTTAGGGTTTGCTAATGACAAGCCGGTAACAGAGAGGGAACCATGCCCAAGCCCCGCTTCGTCCACAGGTTTCTGTGTTTGCTCCTATTGGTTTGCCTGGCATTACCTTTGTCCGGTTCGTTGGCCCTGGCAGAGCCAGACAGTCCCACTGCCGATTCTTACGAGCCTAACGACACCTGGCAGCAGGCGCGCACGCTGACGTCCGGAACCTACCAGGCCACCATAGACCACCGCAAAGACGTGGACTTCTTTAAGATCGTCGTCTCACAGCCCGGCGCGACCCTCCGCGCCCGCCTGGTCAACCCACCGGCAGACTATGACCTGGTACTCTTCTCCGATCCGGCTCAGACCAATCCCGACCAGCCCGACCTGGGCCAGTTGCAGGATATGGGCATGGTCAGTTCCATCGGCATGGTCAGTTCCATCGGCATGGTGAGCTCTATCGGGATGGTCAGTTCCATCGGCATGATCAGTTCTATCGGCATGATCAGTTCCATCTCCACGCAAACGGGACAGCAGAGCGAAGAGGTTTCCCACAACGTCCGTCAGGCAACGGGCAACTACTACCTGATGGTCGCGGGTTTCAACGGTGTTAGTTCCGGCGAGCCTTACACGCTGGAAGTCGCGATAGAGCCCGGCCCCGGCCCGCGCCAATGTGCGATCACCTTGCCTTACCCCGCCGGTACGACCTATTCCGAGAAGTCGCCGGGAACGGGGGCACGCAAGACGCTGTTCCTGATCAACAAGAAGCGAATGGATCGCCTCTATCGTCTTGATGCAGTCGCGCCGTTGCTGACCCATCTGGAAACCGTGGCTGCCCACGCTAACGTGAAAGGGCTGATCGTACCGATAGAGAACACCAGTGCCGTGAACACCGCGTACAACGCCTGGGATGCCGACGGCTGCAACGTGGACAAGGCCAATGCCGTCGCTACGGCCATTAAGGACCTTATCATGGCGAAACTGGCTGCGCAGCCGACGATTGAGTACGTGGTGGTGATCGGCAACGACGATGCGCTCCCCTTCTACCGCATCCGCGACGACGTGACGATCTCCAACGAGACCGAGTTCTGGCGAGAAGTGAGCGCCAATCCCGATTCGCCTTTCGGGGCTGCCATCCAACAGGGATATACCTTCAGCGACGACTTCTACGTGGACCCCGACCCCTTCCTCTGGTATGGGCGTGACCTCTACATGCCGGACTATCCCATCGGGCGGCTGGTGGAATCGCCTGCCGACATCCGCGCCTATCTTTCCGCGTTCCCGGCCACGGGTAAGATTCAGCCGCAGACCGGCCTCATCTTCGGCTACGACTTCCTGACCGACGGTGCCGACCAGACCAGAACCGTGATGGAAGATCAGGGCCTCAACGTGACTTCCACCATCAACGATACCTGGACGGCAAACGACCTGCGCACGGCCTGGTTGGGGCAGCGATACGACATCAGCAACATCAACGCCCACTTCACCTATAACCTGGCGATACCGGCGCAGTTGGCCGGTGGGGTCTTCCGGGCCACAGAAATTCGGGACACCATACTAGACCTGACCAAGACGCTGCAATACACCGTGGGCTGCCACGCGGGCTTCAACCTCCCCGACCGTTGGGCCTTTGATGCCGACGGTGGCCTTGATTTCGCTCAGGCTTTTCTGCGCAAAGGTGCGACCGTCATCGCCAATACCGGCTACGGCTACGGCATGGACGATAGCGCAGACCTCTCGGAACTCCTCATGTTGCAGCTGCAAGAGGAGTTGGGCTCGCCCAGCCCTATCTGCGGCGCGCCGCGCGATGTGGAGGTCGGCTGGGCACTGGTGCGCGCCAAGCAGCGCTACTTTAACTGGATCGGGCCGGTCAGTTTCGGCCTCTATCGGGAGAAGATATTGACCGAGGCGACTCTATACGGTCTTCCGATGCTCAAGGTAGATCTCCCCTTTAGCGTCCCTATCCCCACGCTCGCGGCTCCTGAATGTCTGGATGGAGAACCACATAGCCCCAGAGGCCGCGTTGTTGATAACCCCATCCCTCAGGACGCCGCGCCTGATCTATGGACAGAGGCCGACGGCACTATCGTGCAGCGCGTGATAGAAGAGACCGGCCTCATGCGGGTTGACACCCCCGATGGCTCCTATTTCACCTGGCACGACCGCAGCGCCGCTGTCCCTGGCCGCCCCATCCAGCCTCAGATCGCCATGGATATCTCGGTGGCCGGCGCGCCGCCCGTCCGCGGCTCAGTGCTGGTCAGTGCCACCTATGAGACCCTGACCAATTGGAATCCCCTTATCGCCCGGCCTGTGACCGACACTACGCTCAGTGAACCGCCCTACGTACAGCCGGGCTGGTGGCCCACACAGTTCTTCTCCGTCAACACCCTTAAGACCCGAGATGGCCTGTCGGAACAAATCGTATATACCCAGGGGCAGTTCCGGCTGCCCGGCACGCAACGCAAATACACGACTCTGGATTTCAACATCTATCACAGCGACAGCAGCGATCGGCAGTGGCCGTCCGTATGGTGGACCTACGCGGCGTATGACAACCAGGGGATTGATTTCGTGGTGGACACCGAAGATCCCTCCGGAATCCGCCGTGTGCTTGCCACCTACACCGACGGCGCGGGCCAATGGCGGAGCATAGACCTGGCGCGCGACCCCGGTGACGGCCTCTATCGTGGGCGCGTCAACGTCAGCAACCCGGCATCCTATCATTACTTCGTGCAATCGGTGGACAAGGCCGGGAACGTCGCGGTCTTCACCAATAAGGAAGATTACTTCAGCCCGGTGCGAGTGTCCAAGTTCCTGCCTCTCTTCCTGAAGAACATCGCGTCCATCCCCATCCCGACGCCGAGGCCAACACCGACACGTACGCCCACACCGACGCCATCGGCCACGATCACAGAGATTGCCAAGGATGGCAACCGCTACGCGGTCTATTTCAAGACCACTGGCTTCACGCCGCAACTCCCGGGCGTGCACCTGCACTTCTTCTTCAACACGGTGACGCCGCAGAATGCGGGCGTGCCGGGCACAGGCCCCTGGAAGATCTACCCGGCAGCGAACGGCCAGCCCGCGCCCAGCCCCTTCACTGGCTACGCGCTGGCCGACCGCCCGGCAGGGGCAACGCAGATGTGCGTCCTCGTCGCCAACGCCAACCATTCGGTGCGCCTGGGCACGGGGAACTGCGTTGACCTGCCGCAGCATGCGGAGATCACCGGCATCACCATCCAGGGTGACCGCTACGCCATCGCCTTCCAGACGGCGGGATTTACCCCGCGGCTACCGGGCGTGCACCTGCACTTCTTCTTCAACACGGTGGCGCCGGAAAACGCGGGCGTGCCGGGCACCGGCCCCTGGAAGATCTATCCGGTAGCAAACGGCCAGCCCGCGCCCAGCCCCTTCACTGGCTGGCGCGTGGCCGAAAAGCCCGCCCAGGCGACGCAGATGTGCGTCCTGGTGGCGAACCAAAACCATTCGGTGCAATTGAACACGGGGAATTGCTTTGACTTACCGTGAGGGGGAGAAGAGGGGTTATTATTGTCTGAAGAATCTTCCCTTGCCCCACCGATAAACGCGGATGATAGCGACCAGGGCGATGCTCGCCAGGAGGTATCCGCCCACCACGTCGCTGGCCCAATGCTCGCCTTGATAGATGCGCGACGGCCCGACCAGGAGAACCAGGCCGGCAAACAGGACGAGGAGCACCATCCTCTGCCATGAGCGCCGCAGCACGGTGTAGCAGACGAACCAGAGAAAACCGTAGAAGGCGACGTAGGTCAGGACATGGCCGCTGGGAAAACCGGGGTCGTGAAGATTGACGACGACGTGGACGCCCTCGGCGGGCGGGCGTGGGCGGTTGACGAGAGCCTTCACGGCGAGGTTGAAACCATACGCCACGAGCGTCCCGCCTCCCGCCACAATCACTTCCCATCGCCAAGAAACCCGATAGAGAAGCAGAACTATGAGGCTGTATAGAATCAGCGCTTGCGGATTATATCCTAGCGCACTGACGGCCCGCATCAGCGAGTCAAACCAGGCGACGTTGAAACTCTGAAGAGCGCGAGTGATCGTCCAGTCAACAGGGAAGCCATCCGCACCTCTCGCATAGAGCGCGAGGAGGACGAAGGCGATAGCCGCGACCAGAAGATATAGGCGCAGGGCCCACCCACGATAAAGCGCCATCCGTTGGTTACTTGAGTCAGCCATCATCGTTCCTCTCTAGCCGTTGCCGCCAGGCTAAGGCATCAAGCGGTAGTCCAGCGCGTCGCGCAGGCCATCGCCCAAGAGGTTGACGCCCCAGACGGTCACCATGATGGCGAGGCCCGGACAGGTAGAGACCCACCAATAGTTGCGCAGATAGCCACGCCCTTCCTTCACCATCATCCCCCACTCCGGCGTGGGCGGCTGCACGCCCAGGCCGAGGAAACTGAGGGAAGCGCCGGTGAGGATTGCCCAGGCGACGTTCAGCGCGGCCAGCACCACCACAGGCGATAGGATATTAGGCAGGATGTGCCCTAGCACGATGCGCGCCGGCCCGCAGCCATACGCGCGCGCCGCCAGAACGTATTCCTGCTCCTTCACCGAGAGGACGCTGCCGTAGGTGAGCCGCACGTAGTTGGGAATGAAAGAGATGCCGACCCCCAGCATCACGTGGCTGAAGTCGGGGCCGAGCATGGCGACGATGAAGAGGGCCAGGAGGAGTACCGGGAAAGCGAGCAACACGTCGGTCAGGCGCATGATAATGGTGCGCAGCCAGCCTCCTGCATACCCTGCAACGAGGCCCAGGCCGACGCCGAGGACGAGGGCGAAGGCGACGGGCAACACGCCCGCCGGGAGCGATAGACGCGCGCCGTGCAAAGTCCGGCTGAAGACGTCACGCCCAAACTGGTCAGTGCCAAAGAGATGAGCGGCTGAGGGAGGCAAGAGGGCCGAGTCCCCCTGCATCGCCAGCGGGTCATAGGGAGCCAGGAGAGGCGCGAGGGCCGCCACGGCAACGAGAAGGAATAGCAGCGTCAGACCCACCAGGGCCGCACGGCTCCGGCGCAGGCGGGCCAAAGCGAGAGCCGTTGGGCTGCCAGGCGCGCCCATGGCTTGAGGCTCCCAGGGCATCGCCTTCCGGCGGTCAGCCATCATAGCGGATGCGTGGGTCAATGATGGCATAACTGACATCCACAAACAGATTCACCACCACGTAGATAAAAACAACGAAGAGCACCGTACCCTGCACCAGCGGGAAGTCCTGCGCCAGGATAGCATCCACCAGGAGCCGCCCGATACCGGGGCGGGCGAACACCACCTCCGTCACTACCGCACCACCCAGGAGCCATCCAATCTGCAAGCCGAGCACAGTAACGACCGGAATCAGGGCATTGCGGAGCGCGTGGCGCAAGATGACAACCTTTTCGGGCAATCCCTTGCTGCGAGCGGTCACCAGATAGTCCTGGCGCAGCACATCTAACATGCTGGCGCGCACCAGGCGAGCGATGAGGGTGGCGGAGCCCAACCCCAGAACTGTGGCCGGAAGAACCAATCGCGCCAGCCCCCCCTGGCCGGTCACCGGAAACCATCCCAGCCGGTAGGAGAAAATAAAGATCAGCACCAGGCCGAGGAAGAACTGGGGCATAGAGATACCCAGCAAGGTTACGGCCATGCTGACGGTATCTATCCAGGTCTTGTGGCGGACGGCAGCCACGATGCCGAGGCCAAACCCCAACGTGACGCCGATGAGGAGCGCGGCAGCAGCCAATGCCAGCGTGTGGGGGAATTGCTCCCAGATGAGCGCGGTCACGGGGCGGTTCTGGGTGAAGGAGCGGCCCAGGTCACCCTGCAATGCGTGGGCGAGAAAGCGAAGGTACTGCACGGGCACTGGCTCGTCCAGGCCCAATTGGCGGCGGAGGCCGGCGATGGTCTCCGCGCTCGCGCCGGAGCCTGCCAGCATGGCGCTCACAGGGTCGCCGGGCAGGAGGTAGAGGACACCAAAGACGGCAATGGAGACCCCAACTAGAACCGGAATCGCCTGGACGAGCCGCTGCGCGGCAAAGCGAAACACGCGGGCTCCTTGCCCTCACCCTTCCCCTGCCCCCTCCCTCTCCCAACTTTGGGAGAGGGAGGGGGTTGGGGGTGGGTGAGGGCCGTATCTACTTCTGCATATAAACATCATACAGCCACGGATACCAGCCGCGCTTGTCAAAGCGCAACCCCTTCACTTCGGCGCGGGCCATCGTGTTGTTATAGACCAGGTACAGCGGGACGACCAGCGCGTTGTCCATGATGATCTGCTGCGCTTCGGCATAGAGGGCTCCTCGTTCCTGGGGGTTCACCGTCTGCGCGCCTTTGTCCAACACTTCGTCCAGGCGCGCGTCGGCGAAGCGGGAATAGGCGAGCCCGCCGTCTATGTTCTTAGAGTGGAAGAAGGGCCACAGAGCAAAATGGGGATCGGCTGCCGGCGTGAAGTAGGGCATCAGGCTATGCTCCCCCTTCTGCGCTGCCCCGTTGAACTGGGCAAAAGTCGGCATCACGTTGATCTTGACGTCAATGCCCACCTGTTTCCATTGAGACTGAAGTACCTGCATGATCTCCGGGTAGCGGTTGAAAGGCATGGTGTTCAGCAAGATCTGCAAAGGCTTCCCGTCCTTCATGCGGACGCCTGTGGCAGAGTCCAGTTTCCAGCCCGCGCCGTCCAACACCTGTTTCGCCTTCTCCGGATCGTAGGGGTACATCGTCTCTACGGCCTTGCTGTAATAGGCAGTGGTGCGCGCCAGCGGCCCAAAGGCGGGCTCGCTCAGGCCGCGGAGCATGGTCTGGATCAGCGCGTTCTTGTCTAGCGCATAATTGAGCGCCCGTCGCACGGCCCGGTCCTGGGTGGGCGTGTTCGTCGTGTTGATAAAGAGCACGGTCGGCTGGCCGGGCAAGATACCCTGGATGAGCACGTAAGCCGGGTTGTTTTTCAGGCGGATGACTTCCACTGGCGGGAGATCTTCGGCCACCTGGATCTCTCCGGTCTCCAGGATACCAGAGCGCGTCGCCTCGTTGGGCACGAACTTGATGATGACCTTCTCCAGATAAGGAGCCCCCTGGTGTTGGAAGAGAGAGGGGGCCCAATTGTAGTCGGGGTTGCGCTCTAACGTCAGGTGGTCTTTGGGGACATATTCCTTCCAGATAAAGGGCCCCGTGCCGACCTGATTGCGCCCGTAATCGTCGCCGTACTTTTGCACCGCCGCGGGCGACACCATCGCCAGCCAGTGTTGGCTTACCGCATCCAGAAAGGCGGCATAAGGCCTCTGGAAGAAGACCCGGACGGTGAACTCGTCCACCACTTCGGTACGGTCGTAGGGGCCGAGGATATCGCGCGCGACCCCCGATTTCGTCGCCGGGTTCGCCACGCGGTCCAAGGCGAACTTCACCGCCTCGGCGTTGAAGGGCGTGCCGTCGTGGAACTTGACGCCGCGCCGCAGTTTGAAGGTCCACACCTTGCCGCCATCACTGGCATCCCACGACTCTGCCAGGCCAGGCTTGTAGGTCCCGTCCAGGTCAAGCCAGGCGAGGGGATCATAGACTTGCATGAACATCAGGTGCGCGTCGTAAGAGGCGGCTTTGTGGGGGTCCAACGTGGCGGGCTCAAAGCCGAGGCCATAGACGAGAGTGCCGCTTTTCGCTTGCGGCGTGGGGGTCACAATCTTTTCTACCTCTACCGTCCGCTCCACGACGGTGGTCTCCTTCACCACCACCGTCTCTTTGACGACCTTCTCTACCACGATGGTTTCTTTGACGACGACCGGCGTTGGCGTGGGGCTGCAAGCGGCCAGCAGCAGGCTCAACAGAGCCGAGATTCCAAATATCTGGAACAAGAGAG
>JADYZS010000333.1 GCA_020853075.1 Anaerolineae bacterium
ATTTTCCGCGATGTGCCCAGCGGGGTGATGTCGTTCAACGGTTGCGCGTGGGTCATGCCCGTTGCCAGGATGAAGAAAAGCCAGAGATACCACCCCGGTTCGCGAGTGAGTATGGCGAGCGCACCGATAGCCAGCACCGTCAGCCCGCCCAGCCAGCGAGCATATCGCCCGAAAACGGCGTAGGCCGTGTGGCCGCCGTCTAACTGGCCTGCCGGTAGCAGGTTAATCCCTGTCACCAGGAGCCCGATGTAGCCCGCCCAGGCGATAGGGTGCAACAGGATTGCCATTCCTGCCGGGCGTGGCCGGACAAGAGCGATCAGCGCATCCACCAACAATGATCCCTCAAGACCACGCCCGCCGAAGCGCGGGACAATAGGCGATAGGAGAAGGCCAATCACCAGAACAGGGATTGCCACCACAAGCCCCGCCAACGGCCCGGCCACTGCCACGTCAAACAGCGATTTGCGGTTTTGCACCGGCGACTTCATGCGGATGAACGCGCCAAAGGTGCCGATGGCGCCCAGGGGGAACGGGATGAAGTAAGGTAACGTGACGGCAACTTTGTGAAGGCGCGCCAGAAAATAGTGCCCGAACTCGTGCGTCCCCAGGATGAGAAGGATGGAGGCAGAGAAGAGCACCCCGGCTTCCAGACGGGTGAGGCCTGGGATCGGGTTCGTAAAGAACGCGCCCGCGAAGATCGTGCTCGCCACCGTCAATACAAAGAGCGCCAGGTTGACAAGCGGATTAGAGGCAGTAGGCCGCACGACGCCGTGCAGAGCCAACACGACATCTTCTCCGCCTTCCCGGCGCAGCAAGGGTGTGTATCCCAGCCGCCGGAATCGCTGTTCTAACACCCCAAACGCGCTCTCGGCATCTTGCAGTAAGTGTCCGACAAAGCGCACCGCGCCATCCTGCGTGCGAGAGGTCGTCACCTGATTTACGGCCAAAACGTCGGCCAGTTCAGCCCGCAGCAGGAGCGCGGGGTCGTCTGAGATCGTCCAACCAAAGCCCATCGTATTCGCGAGTGTCATGGCGTTATCACCTCGTCTCTCTACGATCCTAACCAATCCTCTTTCAATATAGCACAGGTTTGCGGTTTTTCGGCAAGGGCTGCTACAATGTAGGTAGGTTCATTCTCAGACCACAGGCGGATACGATGCTGGACCTGTACGAGCCCTTTGCTCGCTTCTATGATGCAGCCTACGAGCGTGTCACCGAGGATGTCCCCATGTACCTCGGTTTTGCTCAACGTACCGGCGGACCTATCCTGGAATTGGGCTGCGGCACAGGACGTCTTATGCAACCGCTTGCGGAAGCGGGCTACCGCGTCACTGGCGTGGATGCTTCCCCGGCGATGCTGGCTCTGGCCGAGAAGAAATTAGCAGCCGCAAGCCTCTCCCAGACGGCGAGGTTGGTCAATGCGGACATGCGGGAATTCCAGACGGGAGAGACATATCGCCTGGCCTTCATCGCCCTCAATACATTCATGCACCTGGAGACACAGGCTGACCAATTGCGCGCGCTGCGCTGCTGGCGACGCCACCTGGCTCCTGGTGGCTTCCTTACCATAGATCTCTTCAGCCCCGACCTGGGAAGCCTGCTGGAAGCCGATGGCCGTCTGGCCGAGGCGAACCGTTGGACCGATCCGGCAACGGGTGTCACGGTGCAGAAACTCTACACCCGCACGGTGGATCTGGCGACGCAGACTATCTCCGTGACGTTTGTTTATGATGAGACGCTCCCGGACGGCACTCTGCGCCGCGCCCTCGCGCCCTTCAAGCTACGCTACCTCTGGCGCTACGAGGCGGAACTGCTGTTGGACAAGGCCGGTTACGTGGTTGAAGAGTTGTATGGCTCCTATTATCTGGAGCCCTTTAGTTCCAGCAGCGGGCGCATGATCTTCGTGGCGCGCCGCCGGGAGGGAGAATCATAGCGTGACAGCGCATACAAAACGGGTCAGGCTGTGCAGCCTGACCCGTTTTTCTATTCCCGCCAGAGTTGTAGGCGAAATCTCCATAACTCGCGGAAGGCGCGGCTGATGACGTGCCAGCGTGCCCCCGTCGGCGAACCGGCGCGCCGTGGCCGGTGCTGCACTGGCACTTCCTTGATGCGGTAGCCTGCACGTTTGGCGCGCACCAGGAGTTCCGCGCTGAAGGTTGCGCCACGCGACTGTACCTGCGGCCCGATCACCTTCGTGATAACCTCGCGCTTGATGAGCTTGAAAGCACAGTCAATGTCGCGAGCGGTGTAGCCAAAAAGGAGGGTGACCAGCGTGCTCCAACCGATGCCGAAGAGCACGCGTAGAAACGGATCGCGCCGCGGCGCGCGATAGCCGACCACCAGATCGACCTCGTTGGCGAAGGGGATCAGGCGATCCACGTCTTCCAGCACGAACTGGCGATCCGAGTCGGTCCAGAGGGCATACTCGCGCGTGGCACTGGTCAACGCCGTATAGACGGCTGCGCCGTAGCCCAGGTTTTTCGGGTGTTCTACCAGGCGCACAGAAGGATGGTTCGCGGCGAAAGACCGCACCGCATCGCCCGTGCGATCCTTGCTGCCATCGTTGACGACCACCACTTCCAGATCGGGAAAGCGAGGCTGCATCACCGCCAGAACGTCGGCCAGCATCCCTGCGATGTTGGCTTCTTCGTTGTAGGCAGGCATGACGACGGAAAGGCTGCTGACCACGGATCATCTCCTGGCATAAAGCCTCTGGATGGAAAGGCGTGCCTGCCATCGGTTAGAAACCGACGGCAAACGGGTAAAAAAACCCGCAAAGCGGGTTTCTTGTACTTACCAGCCGTCGGATTTTATCCGATGGCAGCCTGTTCCCAGACAGCCTCTGGGGTATTACAGGTCGTGCTCAGGCGTCTGGTAGCCAAGGATCAACGCTCGCTTGCGGCGCGTCGTTAGTTGCTTCACGGCGCGCTCGCGGCGCATGGCCGCGCCCCGGTCGGGTTGGGACTCCACATAAACCAGACGCACGGGTCGCCGCTGACGAGTATAGCGCCCACCACGGCCTGCGTTGTGCATCTTGACCCGCCGGGCCACGTCGGTCGTCCAACCTGTATAGAGCGTACCGTCGGTACATTCCACCATATAGACAAAACAGGAACGCTGCACCTCCCCAGTGGGCGGCAAGATGCCTTACCCCTACTCATCGCTTACGGTCGCGGCCGGCCAATCCACCCAGCAATAACGTGCGCCACGACCTGTCAACCGCAGGCACCTGCACCGAGTCGCCCATGTCCCAGCGGCCCTCGGCTCTATCGCTCACCCATTTCTGCCGCGCCGCGATGACCTGGACGAAGGCCTGCTCAATACGCTCGGCATCGGCGGACGTAATAGTCTCCTTCCACGCCAACAAGGCTGCAACGTAAGTGTCAATCCAACGGGCGATGTTAGCCTCGTTGTTGAGGCATAGGTCGCGCAAGGAGGCTGCGCTTTCGTCGGGCAACCGGGTCGCACCCTCGTAAATATCCCCGGCCAGGCGGCGCACCTCGCGCCAGGGCGGGCTATCTGCGGTGGCGCTGGAGAGCGCGGCAGCCATGATGGTAGGGAGGTGAGCCACAGCCGTCAGCAACCCATCGTGCTCCGCGGCATCTATGAACAAGGGTTTGGCGCCCAATTCAGTCACCAGGTTTGCCACCAGCCGGATCGCCTCATCTGAGGCTTTCGGAGATGAAGCAAGACAATAAACCGCATCGCGAAAGAGGTCAGGAGACGCGGATTGGCTGGTGACGTGGAGGATCGGATCACCGCCGACGAAGGAAACACCTGCAGGCAGAAGTTCGTCGGCCCAGCCCAGGACGGGGGTTTTCAGGTTCGCCGTGTCGGTGATGACCGTGCCCGGCGCCAGATCGGGCGCGATGGCCTGCAACGATTTGCGCATCTCGCCCAGAGGAAGGGCAAGGATGATGAGCGATGCCCCCTCGCACGCGCGGGGAAGGTTCCATTCGGTGCGATCCAGCGCGCCCCGTTGCTTGGCAAGATTGGCCGCACCCGGATCCCGGTCATGGCCTACCAGTTCAAACTCGCCCTTCATCCGGCGCAGAGCCAGGCCGAACGAGGTTCCGACCAGCCCCAATCCGACTATGGTGATCCGAGGTTTCGCCATCGTTTCGCTCTATCAGTTTGCATCATCTACCGCGTGCAACGCCAGTAGCCACTCATCCAGCCGCGAGCGAGGGGGCGACTCCGGCACGTCCTGGTGGCGACGAATCAGTTCCACCGTATCGGGCGAACAACCTGCGGCCTGCGCCATCTGTGCCCCTCGGCAGGGATGATCCAGAAGGAGCGTGAAACCATAGCGCCAACTATGCGGATCAGACGAAGCAACTCGCGCCAGCCACTTAGGTCGTAGTCCCCGGAGGAGGACCGCCGGAACCCGGTGCCACAGGCGCACACCTTCGGACTTGGCGACGTCGTGCAGAAGGGCAGCAGCCCACAGATCGCGCTCCTTGTAACCTTGTGCCCGCAGCGCAGACAAGATATTCAGGCCGTGCCGCTGGTCGGCAACAGGCATCCGGCGGAAAAGGTATATGGCCTGCGGGGGCAGTGTCTTCTCAACCAACTTCCACTCATTAGGACGCACGTAAGCGGTGAGGGCCCGCAGGAACTGCTGGATGCGGTAGAGTGGCCGGGCCATGCGTGTTGCTCATGCCCCCAGGATCGCCCTCTGCAAGAATCGCGTGGGCGGCCCCAGCACGATACTCATGATGGGAATGTACGTATTGAGAAGCACGATGCCTAGCAGGGCGAAGGGCCCCCACCTCTCCTGCTGCATCCAGGTGGAAACCAGGACGCGTGCGTTCTGCAAGGATCCCAAAATGCCCAAGACGATGCGGTAGCCGTCCAACGGGAAGATAGGTAACGAGTTAAAAACCGCCAGCCCGATGTTGACGAAGACAATGGCGAACAGCAGGGTCCCGATGGTAGTAGGCACATCTACGAAGCGCAACAACAAACCGGCGAGGATGGCTAGGACGATGTTGGAAACAGGTCCGGCGGCGGCGACAATCCCCATGCCTGCCAGTGGCCTGGTGCGCAGATTGTAGGGATTGACGGGAACCGGTTTGCCCCAACCGATGCCGAATCCACCCAAGACGGCCATCAGCATCAGCACTGTGCCTAAAGGATCCAAATGAACCCGTGGATTGAGCGACAGGCGTCCCAAACGCCGAGGTGTCGGATCGCCCAGGGCAGTCGCCACCCACGCGTGGGAGAACTCGTGCACGGTGATGCTCAGAAGAAGCGCGACGATCAAAATGACGTATATCACGATACTCTTTCCTTAAAGACAAGTGAACAGGATGCTCCAGAGAACCAGAACCAGGGTCATGATAGCACAAGGGGTTGTCGTTGGCAAATGGATGCGCATTTCGTCATATCGTGGTATAATCAGAGCCCATGCACGAATCGTCCGTTGATAAAATCCCCGCAACTGGCTCAGTTCCCCAAGCGCATACGCCGCCAGGCAGGTTACACTTTCCGACGCTGCCGCGCACATTCGTCGCCCTGAGCCACTACAACTATCGCCTCTACTGGTTCGGGCAAATCGTGTCCTACTCCGGCAATTGGATGCAGTCGCTGGCCCAGGGCTGGCTGGTCTTGCGTCTGACCGACTCGCCTTTCCTCCTCGGTCTGGTCGGTTTCATCAGTTCCGTGCCGGTTCTGATCCTCTCGTTGTGGGGTGGCGTCGTCGCTGATCGCCACGCCAAACGCAATCTCCTCACCATCACCCAGACTGTCAGCATGATCCTGGCCTTCGTGCTCGCCTTCTTGACCTTCAGCGGGCATGTGCAGTTCGGGCATGTTACCGTCATTGCCTTTCTCCTGGGCATCGTTAACGCATTTGACGTTCCCGCGCGCCATGCTTTTGTGGCAGAGGTGGTTGGCAAAGAGGACTTGACCAATGCCATCGCGCTTAATTCCACGGCTTTCAACATCGCCCGTGTCTGCGGACCCGCTGCCGCCGGGATACTGGTGGCTGTCGTGGGCGAAGCGTGGGCATTCACCTTCAACGGGCTTTCGTTTCTCGCCGTGATTGCCAGCCTCCTCGCTATGCGCTTACCCCGATGGGCCTCTAACGGAACGGCGGGGTCGCCCTGGCAGCGGCTGCGAGAGGGGCTGAGTTACGTCCGCCACTCGCCTATCACGTTGGGCCTCCTTGCAATAGTCGGCACGACCAGCCTCTTCGGTGTGGCCTATGCCACCCTGATGCCAGTGTTTGCGCGCGACGTCCTGCGCGTAGGGGCAACCGGGCAGGGTCTCCTGATGTCCTCGGTAGGTGCTGGCGCGCTGGCCGGTGCGCTCACGGTGGCAACTTATGGCAGCGGCGGGCGGCGCGGGCGTCTCCTGACAGCAGGTAACCTGGTGCTCCCTATCGCGCTGATCATCTTCGCAAACTCTCGTTGGTTCCCTCTCTCCATGGCGGCCATCGCCTGCGCCGGAGCCGGGCTCATCACCCAGAATGTCACCGCGAACACTCTGATACAGACCCTTGCACCGGATGATTTACGAGGTCGTGTCATGAGTGTATGGACTATGGTCATCATGGGCCTGATGCCTTTCGGTTCATTTCAGGCCGGCCTCTTAGCCGAACGGTTTGGCGCTCCGGCGGCTGTGACGGTGGGGGCATTGGTATGCCTCGCCGCGGCTCTCTTGGTGCAGGTGCGTCTGCCCCACCTACGTAGCCTGGACTGAACGCCGCGATTCCGGCGCGATCTCCTCACAACTTAACCTGATTCTGAACGACCCTTAATCGTCCTTTAATCTCCTTCAACTATCCTCAAGATAATGCAGTGGCTGAGATGGTTTGGCACACCTCAAAGCCCTGTGAGTTTCCAACAACCTGTCGGTTGTACCTCCTCCTGATGCTCTCTCAGCCTGCGGTCTCAACCCAGGTGCGCGGGCTGAGAGAGGAAAACTATCGGGGGAGGATGGTTACCGAGGTAGCCATCCTCCCCCGTTTCGCGTGCACCCCCTGAATTGGCGATGGATATTGCTGGAACTATCTATTTATCCATCAGCGCGGCGACGCCCGGCAGGACGCGACCTTCCAGGAACTCCAGCGACGCGCCACCGCCAGTGGAGATGTGGCTCATCTTGTCCGCCAGGCCCGCCTGCTCAACCGCCGCCGCCGAGTCGCCACCGCCGATGACGGTAGTGGCATCGGGCAACTCGGCGAGCACTTTCGCGATGGCCTTCGTTCCCTCGGCGAAGCGCGGGACCTCAAAGACGCCCATGGGGCCGTTCCAAACGACGGTGCGCGCGCCAGCGAGCGCGGCTTTGTATCGCTTAACCGTGTCCGGGCCGATGTCCAGGATGCGCCAGCCCGCGGCGACGGCACTAACCACCACGACCTGGGAACGTGCGTCCGCAGCGAAGGCATCCGCCACCACCGCGTCGGTGGGCAGGAGCAACTTGTCGCCTGCCTGGGCCATCAGTCGCTGCGCTTCGGCCAGGCTGCCATCCTCCACCAGCGAATCGCCCACGG
>JADYZS010000334.1 GCA_020853075.1 Anaerolineae bacterium
GATGAGCGGCTGGGCCTGGAGTTCACCGGCCTCCATCCTATCTGACCAAAGGTAAATCGGGTGTGGAGGGGCATGATGAATTACGCCCCTACGACCATTCTACTGTACCCATCTCTCGCTACCCTATGGGCATAGCGACTGAGGAGACAGGTCTTGCAACCCATTCGTTTCGTCGTCAAGGTCGGCGGGGGCAAGGCTATCAACCATGACCTGGTGGCCGACGACGTTGCCCATCTGTGGAAACAAGGCGAACGCTTCATCTTAGTGCATGGCGGCGCGGCCATCACCAACGAGGTAGCGACGGCCCTCGGCCACCCGCCCCGCTTCGTCACCTCCCTCTCCGGCCACACGAGCCGCCGCACCGACCGCCGCACGCTGGAGATATTTGAGATGGTCTATTGCGGCCAACTCAACAAAGCGTGGGTAGAGCGCCTGCAGGCGCGCGGCGTCAACGCCATCGGCCTGTCAGGGATAGATGGACGCGTGTGGGAAGGCCCGCGCAAAGAGGCTATCAAGGTCATTGAGAACGGGCGGCGCATGGTTGTGCGCGACGACTTCACCGGCAAGGTGGAGCGCGTCAACCTCGCTCTCCTGCGCTTGCTCCTGGACGCAGGCTACCTGCCGGTGCTGACGCCGCCCGCTATCAGTTACGAGAGCGAGGCCATCAACGTGGATGGCGACCGCGCTGCGGCTGCCGTCGCCGCGGCCCTCGGTGCAGAATCTCTCATCATCTTGAGCGACGTCCCCGGACTCCTCCGCCACTTCCCCGATGAGGCGAGCCTGATTCCCCACATCGCGCGCAACGGCCTGGAGGCGGCGTTGGGCTTCGCCGAGGACCGCATGAAGAAGAAGGTGCTTGGTGCGGCGGAGGCATTGGCGGGCGGCGTCCGCAAGGTCGTATTTGCCGATGGGCGCATTGCTCAACCGTTGCAGGGCGCGCTGGCCGGGCGCGGCACGGTGATTGAGTAGGATTGACGGAAATCAAGAAGGGCGAGCATGGAAACAACAGCGACGCAGGCAACGATGGCCCTGGAACAGGCCCACACCTCCGGCGTCTATCCCAAACGCCCGGTCGTCATCACCCGGGGCCAGGGCGCGCGCGTCTGGGATGAAGAGGGACGCGAGTACATTGATGCGACCTCCGGCCAGGGCGTGGCGCTCCTGGGCCATGCGCACTCGGCGGTAGCCCGCGCCCTCTACGAACAGGCGCAGACCCTCATCACCTGCCCGGAGATCTTCTACAACGACCGGCGAGCACAATTGATGTCACGCCTGACCGCCCTCGCGCCGGGAGGGCTGAACCGTGTCTTCCTCTGCAATTCGGGCACAGAAGCCATAGAGGGCGCGCTGAAGTTTGCCCGCGTCGCCACCGGGCGCAAAGGCGTCGTGGCGACGATGCGTGGCTTCCACGGGCGCACGATGGGCGCGCTCTCCGCCACCTGGGAGCCGAAATATCGCGAGCCGTTCCAGCCCCTCATCCCCGGTTTCAGCCACGTCCCTTATGACAACCTGGAGGCGGCTGCGGGCGCGATAGGGCCGGATACGGCGGCGGTCCTGGTGGAGCCGGTGCAGGGCGAGGGTGGTGTGCGGCCTGCATCCCCCGGGTACCTTCTCGGCCTGCAACGGCTCTGCGACGAGCGCGGCGCGCTCCTTATCCTGGATGAAATACAGACCGGCCTGGGGCGCACGGGCCGCTGGTTCGCCTGCCAACATACGGGCGTCGTGCCCGACCTAATGGCGTTGGCGAAGGGGTTGGCGGGCGGCGTGCCGATGGGCGCGGTGCTCATGGGGCCGCGCGTGGGCGAACTCCCATCCATGAGCCACGGTTCCACCTTCGGCGGCAATCCCCTCTCCTGTGCCGCGGCGTTGGCGACCCTGGACGTCTTAGAGAAAGAGCGGCTGCCCCAGCAGGCCGCGGAGAAGGGCGAGTATCTGTTGGGGCGGTTACGTCGCCTTGAATCGGAAAAGATACGCGAGGTGCGCGGGCTCGGCCTCATGGTCGCGCTGGACTTACGCGAGCGCGTCACGCCGTATTTAATGGCCTTGATGCGACGCGGGGTGCTGGCACTCCCGGCAGGGCCGACGGTGTTGCGCCTCTTGCCCCCCCTTGTCATCACCTACGAAGAGATGGATCGCGTAGTGGCTGCCATTGCAGAGGTATTGAGTCAAGAGGAGATCGGGAAAAAAGATGGCTCAGAGCGCGGATAGCGGGAACAAGGACGTCACTCTGCTGCGCCAAATGCTAGAGATTGAAAGCCTGAGCGGGCAGGAGCAGGAACTGTCCGCTTTTTTGGTCGGTGCGATGCAGGCACGCGGTTTCAGCCGCGCCTACGTGGATGCGGCAGGCAACGCCATAGGTGAGGTGGGCGAAGGCCCGCGTCCAGTCGTACTCCTGGGCCACATAGACACAGTTCCCGGCCGCGTGCCGGTGCGGCTGGAGAACGGGCAACTTTATGGGCGCGGCGCGGTGGATGCGAAAGGCCCGCTGGCCGCGTTCATTTCGGCTACGGCACAGGCCGGCCCGCTGCCGGGACTACGTCTTGTCGTCGTGGGCGCGGTGGAGGAAGAGGCGGCGACGTCCAAAGGGACGCGGGCCATCGCCCGACGTTTTCAGGAAGAAGGCATCCCGGTCGCGTGCGTCATCGGCGAGCCGAGCGGTTGGGATCGGATCACGGTGGGTTACAAGGGTAGGCTTCTGGCCGACTTCATGGCCGAACAGTCAGCCGGCCACACAGCCGGCCCGCGGGGAGGGGTGTGCGAGACGGCGGTGCTCTGGTGGCTGGCAATACAAGCCTACTGCAACATCTACAACGTCGGTAAGGCGGCCCTCTTTGACCAGTTACACCCGTCGCTCCGCCGCATCCACTCCTTCGGCGATGGGTTGGTGGAGAGGGTAGAGGCGACTGCCGGTTTCCGCGTGCCGCCAGAGTGTGATGTCGCCGATTTGCGAGCGACGGTCAAAGAGGCGGCGAAGGCCGCGGGCGGCCGGGTGCGCCTCTACGCTGAAGAGATGCCCTACCGCGCCGAGAAGAACACGCCGCTGGCCCGCGCGTTCCTGGCCGCCATCCGCGCCAGCGGGGGCACACCCGCGTTCAAGGTGAAGACAGGGACAAGCGACATGAACGTGGTCGGCCCGGCCTGGGGCTGCCCCATCGTGGCCTATGGCGCGGGTGATTCCTCGCTTGACCACACACCCGATGAGCATATCGTGATTGAGGAGTACCTGCGCAGCATCGCGGTGTTGGCCCACGCCTTGCGCGGGTTGGCCGACGAGAAACCATGATCTTGACTTTAGAATGGACAAAGTCTAACTTAGGGTTTAGGAAGCCAGCGCGGCGCGCTGCATCACCATCAACTCGCGAACCCCCTTCTCCGCCAGGGCCAGGAGTGTATCCAACACGGGGCGCGGGAAAGGTTCGCCTTCTGCCGTGCCTTGAACCTCTATGAAGCGGCCATCGGCGGTCATCACGACGTTGCAGTCCACCTCGGCTTTGCTATCCTCGGCATAGCAGAGGTCCAGCAGCGGTGTGCCACCGACCACGCCGACGCTCACCGCCGCGACGGGCGGGCGTAGTGCATCGGGGGGGGATGAGCCCCTCTCCTATCAGTTTCTTGAGCGCGAGGGCTACAGCCACGTAGCCGCCAGTGATGCTGGCGGTGCGGGTGCCGCCGTCGGCTTGCAGCACGTCGCAATCCAGGATCAGCGTCCGCTCGCCCATTCTGTTCAGGTCCACCGCCGCCCGCAGGCTGCGCCCGATGAGGCGGCGAATCTCCTGGGTGCGCGCGCTCGTCGCCAGGCCGGCGCGCTCGCTACGGGTGTGGGTAGCGCGGGGCAGCATCCCGTATTCCGCCGTGATCCAGCCTACGCCGCGCCCGGCTCGCCATTCCGGCACCTCATCTTGCACCGAGGCGTTGCACAGCACCCAGGTATCGCCCCATTGCACCAGGACAGAACCTTCCGGGTGTTTAGCCCAACCCGGCGTCAAGCGGATCGGGCGCAACGCATCGTCTGCCCGGCCATCTATGCGCATCTGCCATCTCCTGAGTAGAATGATAACCACGGAGACACAGAGTTTTAATTTTCTCCGTGCCTCAGTGGTTTGAACCCCTTCAGGGCATCACCGACGCGGCAGCGCCGATCATTCCGGCCTGGTCGCCCAGTTCTCCGGGAATGATGCGCAGTTTTGCCACAAAGAAGGGTGAGCCGATGGCCGCTACCTTTGCCCGAATAGGTGCTAACAGGAGTTCGCCTGCTCGCGCCGGCCCGCCCGCGAAGGCTATGGTATCGGGTGCGAAGATGTAGGCCCAGGAGACAACGGCCACGCCCAGGTAATGTCCTTCTTTTTCCCATATCGCCTGAGCCGCCACGTCGCCCGCTTGGGCTGCCCCGACCAGGTCGGCGGCAGTGACGCGTCCCCGGCGAC
>JADYZS010000335.1 GCA_020853075.1 Anaerolineae bacterium
CGACGAGGTAGAGCGGCCAGGCTTCGGCAGGATAGTTGTCGGGCCTGGTCGTCGGGCGGGGTTGGAGATAGACCGGCCAGACTGTGCGGAAGACGTTCAAAGCCAGCAAGACGACCAGCATGGCAACGGTGAAGAAGCCGGTTGCCACCAGATAGAGCACAAGGAGATATTGCAGGACGATCATGCCGAGGACGGTATAGCGGGCGGCGCGCTCTCCGATGATCACCGGCAGCGTGTGGATGCCCTTCGCCTTGTCGTCGGCGATCTTGTCAATGTGCTTGCCGAAGAGGACGGTGGTCACGCCGAGGGCATAGGGAAGGCCCGCGAGGACGACGTTCCAGTTCCAAGCGCCGGTGATGACGTAGTAACCGCCGCCGATCATGAGCGGCCCCCAGACGAGGAGCACCGTCAGTTCACCCAGGCCGATGTACTTGAGCGGAAAGGTATAGAAGAGGACGAAGAAGACGCCCAGCGCGAAGATCGCCACGGCCAGCGGCCCGCGCAGATACAGGAGATACGCGCCGGCAGCCGTCGCCAGGAGGCCGGTGACGGCGACGTAGGTCAGGACCTGGCGCATGGTCATCAGGCCATGTTCCAGCGGCTGCGGGCCGTACTGAGCGCGGTAGTAGTTGCCCTTGTCCACGCCCCGCAGGTGATCGGTGAGGTCGTTGACCAGGTTGTTGGTGGCGTGGGCTAGGACGAGGCCGAGGGCCAGAAGGAACCACAGCCCGAAGCTGAACTTGCCATCGCGCAGGGCCAGGATGCCCGCGATGGCGGCGGAGATGAAGGTCATGATGAGGACTGCCGAGCGGGTGGCGACGAGCCACTTGGAGACGACGTCCAACCCCATCCACTCTTCCTTGCTCAGGCGCGGGATGACCTGCAGCGCCTTCTTCCACATGCCGACGTTGACGCTCATCTAACACCTCCGAATGATCCGGTTTGCGTTATAGAATAACCGAGATTGGGGGAATTAACAAGTTCCAAATCATACAATTTCACCTAGCCTCCTTCCTCGCGACGCCAGAACTGCCACCAGGCGCGCTCGCGGGGCCGCGGCGCGGGGAGGGCTTTCTGCTCCGTCACCTGGTAGATCGTCGCGGTCAGGGCCGAGACGTTCTGCGTCAGTTGGGCGACGTGGGCGCGCAGATAGTCCCGTTCCGATTTGACGGCCTCCAGTTCAGCCTGCGCCTGGGCCAGTTGCGCGGCCAGGAGGGCGGCGTCCGGCGCGGGCGGCGGCTCTGGCGCGGTGGGCTTTGGCTCCGTGGGGAGCACCACCTCGTCGGGGAGGTCCACCAGGCGCAGGCGGCCTATCTTGGTGGCTGTGAGTTTGCCCGCGGCGATGAGGTTTTTGACCGTTTTGCGGGAGACGCCGAGGATGGCCGCCGCTTCGGTGACGGTGACTTGTCGCGCCATGGTGCCCTCCCGCGCCATTGTCGCACAAGGAGGGCGGGGCGTCAAGTGGGCGAGAGCCTCCAATCCTTGTTGCCAGCGAAGCCGTTCGTGGCTCATCTGCGCGAGAATGGAATGACCCTGTCCCTGTCCTCAGGGTGGCCTCTGGATGACCGCCACAGGCTTACAGTTGGACATTTCTGCGCTATAATATGAGCAAGACGCGTTTTGCAACACAGGTTAAGGAGGTTCACCACCCATGGTCCCACCGGCTCTGCAATGGTTTGTGGATGGTCGCTTCGGCATGTTCATCCATTGGGGCGTCTTTTCCCTGCTGGGGAAAGATGTCTGGTGCATGTACAACGAGGCGATCCCCCCGGAGGAGTACGCCCGCCTGGCGGACCGCTTCAACCCCGAACACTTTGACGCGCGGGCGTGGGCGGCCCTGGCCTACGAGGCAGGAGCCAAGTACGTGGTGCTGACCACCCGCAACCACGACGGTTTCTGCATCTGGGATAGCAAGGTCTCCGACTTCACTTCGGTCAAGACGGCTGCTCGCCGCGACTTCATCGCCGACTACGTAGAGGCTGTCCGGGCTTATGGCCTCAAAGTTGGTTTCTACTATTCCCTGCTTGACTGGCGTTGGCCGGCCTATTGGAACGGCCCTGCCGCAGACCCCCAGGCCTGGCGCGAACTGGTGCGCTACGCCCACGAGCAAGTGCGGGAACTCCTGACAAACTACGGCAAGATAGACTTGCTATGGTGGGATGGAGCCTGGCCCTATACGGCGACCGACTGGGCCAGTTGGGCTCTCTGCGACATGGTGCGGAAACTCCAGCCCGATATCGTCTTTAGCGACCGCAGCGGCATACCAGGCGACTTCAGGACGCAGTACGAACACGATCTACCCTGGCGAGATGCCAGCGCCCGTCCCGTCCCACCCCCCTGGGAGGCCTGCATGACCATCCACGACTCCTGGGGCCATTCTATCAACGATAACAACTGGAAGACGCCCCGGCAATTGGTGCACGCGCTCCTGCGCTGCGTCCATCACAACGGCAACCTCCTGCTGGACGTCAGCCCGCGGCCCGACGGCACAATCCCGGAGCAGCAGGTCACCCGGATGCGAGAGATTGGTGCCTGGCTGGAGAAGCAGGGTGAATCGCTCTATGGTTGCGGGGTGCCGACCGTCTGGACGGGGAGGGTACACAGCGCCTATTACGGCACGCGGGGGATGTGGACCGGCAAGGGCAGCACGCTGTATTTCCACATCTTGCGCTGGTCGGGTAACACGCTGGGCCTGCGCGCGGAAGGGGCTACCATCAAATCGGCGGAACTGCTGCTGGATGGTCGCCGGTTAGACGTGGAGCAGAACGGGAAACGGGTCATCTTGCGCGGCCTGCCGGATGAGGCCCCGGACGAGATAGATACGGTGGTCAAGTGCCAGGTTGAACCGTGGACCGGAGAGCACCCCAAGCCCACCCTGTGGTAGGATCGCGGTGGCTGCTCCCCAATCAGACCTTTCTCCACCCCCCGTCCCGTATGGCGAGTATCCCACCCCACAGGGCGCGAATACGCGGCAAGGGGACGGTAGGTACTCCACCCTGGGAGGGCGGAGCCCGACACAGGGGATACCTGCGCCCACGGGACTTCCCCCCTCCTCTCCCCTCCTCCAGCGGGGGTGTTGTATGGACTGGGGAGGAAGGGGGTTGGGGGGATGGTTGGGGGCCTTTGGGCTTTACATTGGGGCACCGGAAGAGAAACGACCGAACTGTGATCGCTGGGAAGGATTCGCGGCAGGTATTGACGTATCTATTTCCCCTTCAACGTCAAGTTGAAGAAGGCTGTCACCCGCTCCATGAAGAGGGTCCAACTTGCGCCCTGGAAGGAATGGCCCTGGCGAGGATAACTGAAGTACTCCACCTCCTTACTGGCGGCCTGCAAAGCATCGCGGATCGCCTCGGCCCATTCCGGCGGCGTGGTATCGTCAGCCTCGCCCTGGTGAATCTGCACAGGGGCCGTCACGGAGTCAAAGTGATAGAGGGGTGAGGTACGGCGCATGAAGTCGGCATCTTCAACCGCCTCAAGATAGACCCTTAGCAGCGGGGTATCATCCCCGCCCCGGAGCGACGCTCCCCACTTGCGCAGCACCTCGGTATCGTCGGCACTCACCGGCCCATAGAGAACTGCGGCCTTGATCCGGGGATCAACGGTAATGGCCCTGGCGGTAACGCCACCCCCCATGCTATGCCCCCACATCCCTATCCGCTGGGGGTCGGCCTGAGGGAGTGAGGGAAGCGAAGAGACCAGGTTGAGCACATCAATCACCAGGCCGGTACGGAAGTAGTTAGCGCCGGAACCGGAGCCTCCCCATCCCCGGAAGTCGGGGCTGATGGTCAGGAAGCCCCGCTCCGTCAGGTATTCCGCCGGACGCCACGTATCCGCCCCAGACCAGTAATCCTCCGGCGGAATGTAGCCGTGGTTGAGGATGATCACGGGGAACGGCCCCTTGCCTTTAGGCACGTTCATGATGCCAGTGATAGTCAGGTCGTCGCTGGGATAGCGGATATAATACTTGGTGAACGTCGCCGTCTCTGTGATGACCCAGGCACTCTTGATAGCCCCGCCAGGATACTGGCGCGTGCGCAACCCCGCGATAGTGTATCCCGCCAGGGGGTGAGGCGTGGACGTCGGCGTGATGGTAGGGGTCGGGGTTACGGTGGGCGTCGGTGTGATCGTAGGGGTCGGCGTCTCCGTCGGAACCGGCGTGGCCGTGGCGGTGGGCGTGGAAGTCATCGTTTCCGTCGGGGATGCGGTCGGGGTAGCCGAAGGCGGCTGCGTCGCCACCTGAGCGACGACCACCGTAGGAGTGGGCGTCTGTTGTTTGCCGCAACCAGCCAGGAGCGCGATGATCGCAAAGGCTCCCCCGACAAGGTACAGATAGTATCGCAATCGGCGCATCGCCATTCCCCCATCCACCTGGTTTCCGAACGTGCCATCAGACTCTTTGCGCCATTATACCCCAGGCCACCCTGAGAGCCTGTAAATCGGCTCACAGTTTCGCAAACCTTGCCAGGGAATAATATCTCTTAAAAATATTTGACTTTTTCAACTATTTGTGCTATACAGACCCCGCCAGAAAGGAGTTGACAGTTCTTGTCCATGCCCTAAAACCTAAAGGTCTCTGTAGAGACGACCCGCCGGGTCGTCTCTACAAAGCGAGCCACCGGCTCGTCTCTATCAAGACCTTTAACCAAACCGCCCCTCGTCAGGGACGAGGACTTTCCAAACCCCCTTGCCCACCTTCCGATCTGATTTATGTTCTGTTAGTTCAATTTCATAGGGGGTGACCATGCAGGGCACAGATCTGCATAGTGTGAAACGCGCGCGTTCCAGGTACTCCGTGTTAGGCGTACCCGCCGTATGGGGACTTCGCCTGTTCCTCGTCCTGGCGATCCTGATTAGCAGCCTGCCCGCCCTCCCGGCCGCGGCTGCACCGGATAGGGGCGCAATTAGTTACGCCCCTACCGACCAGGAATCGCCCGCCCTCCCCGAGGGGACCGTCGTCACTGGCCCGGAGATCATCCCTGAACTGGATAAGCCGCCCGCCGAGGCCGATGCCCTGGTGGTGGACCCGCGCAACCCCGCCTGGATGACCCTCTACGGCAGCGAGGCGGCGCGCCTTTCTCTCCCGCCGCGCGTCCCAGCCTCGTTTGAGGCCGCGCCCGAAGGCCCGGCGGTGCCCCTGGGCGCATGGCAGACGCACCTCTTGCAAGGCGGCACCCGGCGCATCACCGCCATCGTGGGTGCGCCCGATGGCCGCCTCTTCGCTGGCGTCACCGGCGACGGCCTGCGGGTGTATGCACCGGACGCCAACGGCGTCTTTGCCTGGAGCGCCATCCACGATAGCGTCGGGGGACTGGCAAGCGAGTCGGTGACCGCCCTTGAGGTCTATTGCGGCGAACTGTGGGTTGGGACGCAAGGCGCAGGCATCAGCGTCTTGAACTTGAGCACCGGAGCCTGGCGGCAAGTCAACGTCGCCAACTCGCCCCTCCCCCACGATAACGTTATCGCCATCAGGGCTTTTCGTTCACCCACCGGCTCCAACATCCTCTGGATCGCCACGTCGGGCGGGGCCGCACGCTACACCGCGGGTGCTATCCTCCCCTGGCGTATCGTTAACACCGGCAGCGGGCTCTCCAACAATATCGTGCTTGACATCGCCATGCAGTTCAGCGGCAGCACCGCCTACACCTGGTTCGGCACCGCCGACAACGTGGACCGCTGGGACGGCGGGAGCGGGTGGACTCACGTCAGCCAGACAGGGTCGGGGTCCTGCGGTATGCAGCGGGCCACGCGCATCGTGGTGGACCACGCCAACGCCGTCTGGTTCGCCGGCGAAGTGGAGGTGCCGGGCGCGGCAGCCGCGCCCCCGGCGGAGGGGGACGAGAGCGTACTTGTGCCGGCCACCCACGGCGAAGAGAGTGTGCCGGAGCAAGGCTACTGGGTTCCCCTCGGCGTCTGTCGCCGCACGGTCGGCGGCTTCGGCCTCATATTC
>JADYZS010000336.1 GCA_020853075.1 Anaerolineae bacterium
GGTTGGGATTGGTGATGTTGTTAGCCTGAACGATGGCCTGCACCGTCACGCCGTAGCGCGCAGCAATCTTGTTCAGGGTCTCGCCCCGTTGGACGATGTGGATGATCTGGTCAGCATGGGCGGTGTGAGGAGCGGTGTTGATCAGAGACAGGGAACCGGCGATGAGAAAAGCAAGAAGCAAAAACCGAAAGTATCTGGGCATGGCGCACCTGGCTTGGGGAACGACTACTTCTCCCCTCATTCTCCGATTGGTGCCAGCATGATGCGGAAAAACGAGCAGTCTGCTATTCCCTGCTCAAGAGCAGAAACCGTCGGCCTCACCAGGGAGACGTGAGCCAAAGAGACGGTGCGAACGCCGGAGCAGACGACCGCAAGGCGGCTTTGGGGAGACGCGCGGGCCGAGGCTTGCGGTTGAGATGTTATCTGACCAGGAGTGATTGCTGCCGACAGTATAGCGTACTTTAGGCGATTGGTCAAATGCGCGAATGAGATTTGCGATTGGCAGTTAACATCACAAATCGGCTATCAACTTCTGCCCCTGCGCGGGGGCTTTGGTCAGTTCAATCATCCGCTCACGCAGGCGTTGTATCTCAGCAGCCGCGTCATGCCCGGCTAGAGGGATGCGTCCCGCGGCCATCGTATCATGCCCGCCCGCGGAACCCCGGTCTCCTACCGCCTTGCGTATCAAGTGGCCGGCATTCTGGTCGGTGTCCAACGTGCGAACGGAGAGGATCAGTGTGTCGCCATAGGTCGCCATCACAAGAACCCACTTGATCCCTTCCATTCGGATGAGAAGGTCTGCCAGTTCCGCAGCCATATCGGGACGATGCACATCGTCCACGGCAGCGATAGCCAGGTATCCGTATAATTCCGTACGTATCAACGCCTGAGCCAGAGCACGGTAATCGGATTTACTGAGCGGCGCTTGCTGGATGCGCGCGAGAGCCACCTGATCTACGTACATGAGCAATTCTTGGTAGGCCTCTTTATCCGCATCGGAGGCTTCGCGCGTCAGGTCCAACGTATCCGAACGAATGCCGTAGAAGAGGGCGGTCGCCAAGGTCCTCGCCAGCGTGATACCTGCTACCTGTAAATATTCCCAGACAATGGTGGACGCGGCCCCGTAGGACGGGCGCACGTCCACGAAAAGGACATTGCTTGTCTGCAGGAGACGCGGATGGTGATCCAATACCACCGAGGGGATCATATCTACCGGGAGGCTGTGGTTGCCCTGGGCGGGTTGCGTATCTACCAGGGCCACGAAGTCATACGCGGTGAAGTCCAGGGAGCCGCTGCGACGAAACCGGACGGGAATGTAGCGCGCTAAGGCTTTGTTCTCCGGCCTCATCAGCGTTCCGCCATAGGCCACGTTTATATGCTGCCCCTTGCGGCGGTGCGCACGCAGAAGGGTAGCAAGCCCATAGGCAGAAGCCAGGGCGTCGGGGTCGGGGTCATTATGAGTCAGCACCAGCGCATGAGTTGAACCTGCGAAGAGCTGAAGGAGGGTATCTAGTTGGCTCTTGGTCGTGCGTACGGCCACACGCTATTCCTGTTACAGATTGCCAGGTTGAACGAGTTGTAGCGGTTAAACAAAGTAGGCGAGCGCGCGGCGCAACCGCTCCTCCACCCCTTCCACCTCGCGCGGCACGCTTTGCACCGCGCGCTGGGCCTCAATAATGCTGTAGCCCAGAGCCGTCAGCGCGTCAATCACTTCCGCATCGGCAGAGGTGAGCGCGGCCAGCCCTTCGGGCATGCCTGCCACGGGGCCGATCTTATCTTTCAGGTCAAAGACGATTTTCTTAGCCGTCTTGGGGCCGATGCCGGGGACGCGGCCCAGGAGGTCCGCTTGCTCCTGGCCGACGGCGAGGCGCAGCGCATCGGGCGACATGGCCGAAAGGACCGCCAAGGCAGTGCGCGGGCCGACTCCGGGGACGGTCAGCAGGAGTTCAAAGAGGCGCAGCTCTTCTTCTTTCTGAAAGCCAAAGAGGGTTAGATCGTCCGCGCGCACCTGAAGATGGGTAAATAACACAATGGCCTCGCCGATGGGAGCCGAGGCCAGAAGCGGAGCAGGCACGCGTACGGCGAAGCCGACACCGCCGACGCCCACTATCACGTGATCCTTGCCGCGCGCGACTAACACCCCCTGCAACCTGGCAATCATGCGACGGGCTTCTTGCTGAGGGTGGCTTCGTTCTCGCGGAATTTATAGCCGGCCCCGCGCACTGTCAGGATGTATTCCGGGTTAGAGGGGTCTGGCTCAATCTTCTCCCGCAGGCGGCGAACGCCCACCTCCACCAGATTCGTACCGGCCACAAAATCGTAGCCCCATACATCCCGGAACAACTGCTCTTTGCCTATCGCCTGCCCTGGATGCAACATCAGGTAGTGGAGCAAACTGAACTCAATGGGAGTCAGGTGGATAGGCTGGTTACCAACGTGGGCAGAGCGGGCTTCCGGATCCACGGTCACGCGACCAATGGTGATGATGTGGGAAGGGGACGGGTGCTGAATCGCTTCCACCCGGCGCATGATAGCCTTGATACGGGCATCCACTTCCTTAAAAGAGAAGGGTTTGGTGATGTAGTCGTCGGCGCCCGCCTCAAAGCCTGTGACAACGTCGTCTATATCGCCTAGAGCGGTGAGCATCAGCACCGGAACGTCGGACCGCCGGCGCACTGTCCGGCAGACGGTGAATCCGTCCACCCTCGGCATCATAATATCCAGGATGATCAGATCCACCTGCTCCTGCTCAAACCGCTCCAGGGCAGCCTGACCATCTCCCACTGCCAAGACAACGTGGCCGGCTGCTTCCAGAGATAGGCGAATCAGGTTTCGCAGGGGCGTTTCATCTTCTGCGACCAGGATTTTGAGTGGACGAAGAGGCATAGTACCCCCCGCGCAATCTCAGGCTCCCACGACCCTTCTACTGAGCCTGGGAAATGATGTCGTTAAGCCGTGCCGAATGGAGGTGGCAGATCGCGACGGCCACCGCGTCGGCTGCGTCATCCGGTTCCGGCACGAAATCAAGGCCGAGAACCAGGCGAACCATCTCTTGCACCTGTTCCTTGGGTGCAGATCCGTAGCCAGCAATGGCTTGCTTAACCTGGCGCGGCGTGTATTCGTACACGGGCAAGCCGGCCTGCGCCGCTGCTAAGAGTGCCACCCCACGCGCGTGCCCGACCGACAGCGCCGTACGCGCGTTGCGCGCAAAGAACAGTTCCTCAACCGCCACCGATGCCGGCCGGTGACGAGCGATCAATTCCGTCAGGGCAGCGTGCACCCGCTGCAAGCGCTCCGGCAAAGGCAGGTCGGCAGAGGTGGCAATGGCTCCATAGTCTATCAGGCGCGCGTCGCTCCCTTCTCCTTCCTCTACCACACCGAAACCGCACAGGGCCGTGCCCGGGTCAATCCCTAAGACTAGCAATGAATATACTCTCTGGCTCTCTCACGCCGCTTCTTGATACTGAGCCAGGTCTTCCTCGGAGAAGTCCAGGTTGGTATAAACGCGGGTCACGTCGTCTAGTTCTTCCAGTTGCTCCATGACGTTCATGTTCTGGAGCGCGTCCTTACTGTCCAGAGTTAACGTCGTCTTAGGGGCCATGTAGCGTTCTGCCGACTCCACCGTGAGACCGCGGGCCTCCAGGGCCTCGCGCACCCAACGCAGGTGATCCGGGGCAGTGTAAATCTCCGCCTGCTCTTCGCCGATATCCACGTCATCTGCGCCTGCTTCAATGGCCCAATCAAAGATCTCCTCGGCAGAATGGTCGTTCAACGCGACGGCGATGTAACCTTTGGGCTCAAACTGCCAGGCGACCGCACCGGACTCGGCCATGCTGCCGCCAGCGCGGGTGAGGATGCGGCGGATGTCGGATACGGCACGATTGCGATTATCGGTAACCACTTGCACCAGGTAGGCGACGCCGTGGGGACCATATCCCTCGTAAGTCGTCTCCAGGAGTTCCTCACCTTTTTCCAGGCCCGCGCCCCGGCTAATGGCCCGCTCAATGTTCTCTTTGGGCATGTTGCTGGCGCGGGCCTTGTCCACGGCCAGGCGCAGTTTAAAGTTGGCATTAGGGTCCGCACCCTCGCGGGCCGCCAACTGGATCTCGCGGGCTAACTTGGTGAACAGCGTCCCTCGTTTTGCGTCCGCGGCCCCTTTCTTACGCTTGATCGTTGCCCATTTGCTGTGCCCTGACATACGTGCCTCCATGACACTGCAAGTGCCGGCCGGGTATGGGATCGTCCCCTCAGCCGCAAGCATCACTTGGTAGAACCACCGTTTCGCTGCCTATCTTAAGACTACGATGAGCACATTACCGAATCCCATTCACGCTGGCGTGGATGAACCAGCAGCCCTGTCCATGATCAGAGCCTCCGCCTGCGCCACCGCCCGGCTGGTCATACCGCGACGTTGTTCGCCTACCGCATCGGCTGCCTCTACAAAGGCGCGGAAGAGGGGATGGGCGGCGGTCGGACGCGACTTAAACTCCGGATGGAATTGTGTGCCCAACATCCAGGGATGATCAGCCAATTCGGCGATCTCCACCAGCATCCCATCGGGCGAGAGGCCGCTGAGAACGAGGCCGGCGGACGTTAACAACTCCCGGAAGGAATTGTTGAACTCAAAGCGATGGCGATGGCGCTCGTGTACCACCGGTGTACCATACGCGGCTGCGGCTCGCGTCCCAGGTTGCAGGTGGCAAGGATAGACGCCCAACCGCATAGTGCCGCCCATATCTTCAATAGAACGCTGCTCAGGCATGAGATCAATGACCGGATAGCGGGTGCCATGCTCAAATTCGGTGGAGTTGGGCTCATCACTGTTCAGGACGTGGCGGGCGAACTCAATGACCATGACCTGCATTCCCAGGCAAAGGCCCAAGTAGGGGGTTTTGTGCTGCCGTGCGTAACGGGCCGCGACCATCTTGCCGCCGATGCCGCGATAGCCGAAGCCCCCCGGCACGACGATGCCGTCCACCCCGGCCAACCGATCCAGATCTCGCCCTCGCTCCAGCTCCTCGGCATTGATCCAGTCTATGTCCACGTCCCGGCCCAGGGTCACGCCCGCGTGGCGCAGAGCCTCGCGCACACTGAGATAGGCATCCTGGAGTTCAACGTATTTGCCGACCAACCCGATCCGCACTACCGGCTTCGGGCGCCGGATTTCGGATACGAGACCCTCCCAGGTGGCGAGGCCAGGCCCAACGGAGGTCAGCCCCAACCGTTCCAGAAGGAAATCGGTGAGGCCCGCTTCCTCTAGCATCAGGGGCACGGCATAGATGGTATCCGCGGTGATCACGGGCACAACCGCGCGCAGGTCCACGTCGCAGAAGAGGGCGATCTTTTCGCGTACACCGGGGCCTACCGGAAAATCAGAACGGCAGACGATAACGTCGGGTTGGATACCGATGCCACGCAGTTCGCGTACACTGTGCTGCGTCGGCTTGGTCTTAAGTTCTTGGGTAGCCCCAACGTAAGGAAGAAGCGTCACGTGAACGTAAAGCGTGTTCTCCCGGCCCACGTCCTTACGCATCTGCCGAATGGCTTCCAGGAAAGGAAGACCTTCAATGTCGCCTACCGTACCGCCTACCTCAACAATTACAACGTCCGCGTGGCTCTCTCTGGCAACCAGGATGATACGCCGCTTGATCTCGTTGGTCACGTGGGGGATGACCTGGATCGTCCCGCCCAGAAAATCGCCGCGCCGTTCTTTGAGAATGACCTCGTTATAGACCTGGCCGGTGGTGACGTTGCTGGAACGGGTCAGGTTTGTATCAATGAAACGTTCGTAGTGTCCCAGGTCTAAATCTGTCTCCGCTCCATCTTCGGTGACGAAAACTTCGCCATGCTGATAGGGCGACATCGTGCCTGGATCTACGTTGAGATAGGGGTCTAGTTTCTGAATGGCAACCGAGAGACCACGGCTTTTGAGGAGACGCCCAATGGCTGCCGCAGTCACGCCTTTACCCAACGAACTGACAACACCGCCTGTCACAAAGATGTATTTTGCCATCGTTACCCTCTCATCCTCACGTCTTCCGGCCTCCGCAAGCAAAAGAGACACGGAGACGACCCCCGTGTCTCTGCCTTGGACTAACAGAGAAACACACGACTCGCAATTTGCAGTGGACGCTTCAGAACCAAACGTGCCGTGCGCACGCTCTCTCCTCAACAACGGTCGCGGTTAATTTATCTTATCATAACTCCGGCGCGCTGTCAACATGCGACGACAAAAGCCACCGCCGCCTGGCGTGAGTGAGAAAGGCTGAGAGCCCACCGGCTCAAGCCCATGCGCTCAGCCCGTGCCTGGGCCGCGCCGTGCAGGCGCACCTGGGGTGGCCCGTCATCGCCCCGCACCACTTCAATATCTATCCAGCGGATGCCCTGCCGCCAGGCCCCTGTCGCCAATGCCTTGACGATAGCCTCCTTAGCCGCCCAGCGCGCCGCGAGGGAAGGGATATTCCCCCGGCAGTAGGCCAAC
>JADYZS010000337.1 GCA_020853075.1 Anaerolineae bacterium
AGCAGATACAACAGCGCGTGGGCCAAGACGTCGTCAATCTCGGCGTCAGCCGCTATGCCTCTACCCAGAACGAACGGATGCTCACCCGCTATGGCCTGCCGTTACAGCCGCGCCTGGTGCTGTGGGGCTTCTTCCCCAATGATTTCTATGGCGAGTGGATCATACGCCGCTGGCTAGAATCCGGCGAACCCGACATTGATGCGTGGTGGGCGAAGACGATGGGAGACGCGCCCTCTCCCTCGCCTGACCAGACTCTCACCCGCCGGACGGTTGCTCCCGTGGAATCTGCCACTGGCCTGCGTGGCTTCCTCCACCGGAACGTCATCTCTTACGAACTCTTGAAGTTCGGGCTGCGCCTGGGCGACTATCGCTGGCAAGGAGGCGCAGGGCCAGGAGGGAGCATCGCCTACAAGGACGCGCACCTGAATCTGATGTTCCGGCCCGATGCGTGGGAGCGTTGGTTGGATCAGGACGAGGTGACCGTCCAGCAGACGCAGGAGCCAATCCTGACGGCACGGGCTCAGGCCGAGGCGCAGGGTGCGGCCATCGTCGTCGTTCTCATCCCTTTCAAGGAATCGGTGTATTGGGACGCGCTCATAACCAGCGCGCCCAGGTGGAAACGCCTGGACGTGGAGCGCCCCATGCAACTGATGCTTGATTTTTGCGCGGCCCAGGGTCTGCGTTGCCTGGATTTGACGCCCGCCTTTCGCCAGCACGCCGCGGCGGGCGAGCAACTCTACTTTCGCAACGACGGCCATTGGAACGTGGCCGGCCACGCGCTGGCCGCGAACCTGATTTACGATTACCTCTCGTCGCAGGGGCTGTTACCACAAAAATAACCACGGAGAACACAGAGTTTTACGATTCACGTTTTATTCTTTATTCGTCTCCGTGGCGCAGTCTTGAGTGAAGGAGTACAATGATGCCTACCTTGAGATCGGCGCGGGCCCGCTTTGGCGTGGTGGGCGAATTGTTTGGCTTCCTGTGGAAGCGCAAACTGTGGTGGCTTATCCCGATGGTGGCCGTTCTGGTCATCTTCGGGTTGCTGCTGGTCTTCGCCCAGGCTTCCGGCATCGCACCTTTCATCTATACGTTGTTCTAGGATGCTGAGGGGCTGACCTCTTCCCACCCCTCACCCCCTCCTCGCCGCTGACAAGGGTAGGTATTTCCATAAAGGAGCGACCGTAGGAGTACCTTTACCCCTCACCCCCGGCCCCTCTCCCGCAAGGCGTTGAGAATAACGCATGAGTACACGGGAGAGGGGAGCCGGCTGCACCCTCTCCCCTCCGGGGAGAGGGTAGGGTGAGGGGCGATCTAACTCTTAACATGAGGTCACTCACTGAAATACCTAGCCTTGTCTGGGAGAGAAAGGGGACAGGGGTTGAGAGAGGTTTGACCAGGAGACAAAACCCATGACGCGCAGCGTCGCGGTCGTTGCCATTGGCGGCAACTCCCTCATCAAAGACACAAAGCATCAGACCGTCGCGGACCAATACCAGGCCACGGTGGAAACCTGCCACCACATCGCCGATTTGATCGTCCACGGCTGGGACGTGGTCATCACCCACGGCAACGGGCCGCAGGTCGGCTTCATCTTGCGCCGTTCGGAACTGTCGCGCCACGAGTTGCACGAGGTCCCGCTGGATTCCTGCGGCGCGGACACCCAGGGCGCTATCGGCTACATGATCCAGAAGGCCCTGCACAACGAGTTCAAACGGCGCGGCATCGCCAAGCAGGCCGCGACGGTCGTCACGCAGGTGCTGGTGGATCGCAACGATCCTTCCTTTGCGAATCCTACCAAGCCTATTGGCTCCTTCATGACGCAGGAAATCGCGGCCCAGCGGGCACAGGCCGAAGGCTGGACGGTGATAGAGGACGCGGGCCGCGGCTGGCGGCGCGTCGTCGCCTCGCCTCTGCCGCAACGCATCATTGAGCGCGACGCCATCAAGTGCCTGCTAGACAGCGGATTCGTCGTCATCGCGGTAGGCGGCGGCGGTATCCCCGTTGTTGAGGACGAGCAGGGCGACCTGGCCGGCGCCGCGGCGGTGATTGACAAGGATTACGCCTCCTCCCTCCTGGCGACGAGCATCCACGCCGACCTCCTGCTGATCTCTACGGCGGTGGAGAAGGTCGCCCTGAACTACGGCAAACCCGACCAGGTCTGGCTTGACCGCATGACGCTGGCCGACGCTAAAAGGTATCTGGTGGAAGGGCACTTCGCTAAAGGGAGCATGGGGCCGAAGATCCAGGCCATCGTCTGGTATCTGGAGCGGGGCGGCAAAGAAGCGCTCGTCACCAACCCGGAGAACATCCTGCGCGCGCTGCGGGGAGAGACCGGCACGCGCGTCGTGCTGGCGGGGAGAACGATTGTGAAGGCGCTTATCTGAGCGCCTTTGCGGTTGAGAATCCAGGATTCTCCTGGAAAGTTGAGTAGTTTGTTAAGGAAGTGGTTATGAAGGCCCTTGTCTATGAAGGTCCACGGCAGATGGCGATGCGCGACCTCCCCGATCCGCAGCCGGGGCCCGAAGAGGTGGTTATCCAGGTCGCCTATTCCGGCATCTGCGGCTCGGAATTAGAAGGCTACCTGGGGCACAACGCGCTGCGTAAGCCGCCCCTGGTGATGGGTCACGAGTTTTCGGGCCAGATCGTCGCGCTGGGCGCGGAGGCCACGCGGCATAATCCCGGCCTTGCGCCTGGGCAACGGGTCACCGCCAACCCCCTGTGGTATTGTGGCCGCTGCCGCGCCTGCCTCTCCGGCCTGCAGAACCTCTGCCGGCAACGAAGGCTCCTGGGGGCACACTTCCCCGGCAGTTATGCCGAGTTTACCATGGCTCACGCCCGCATGGTCTATCCCGTGCCGGATCACCTGAGCCTGGAGCACGCGGCCCTGGCCGAGCCGTTGGCGTGTGCCGTCAGGGCCGCGGGCCTGGCGGCTTGCAAGTCCCTGGATAAGGCCCTCATCATCGGGCTGGGGCCGATTGGCCTTCTAATCTTGAAGGTCTTGCAGGCTTCCGGCGTGGCGGAGGTTTTCGCTTCGGATACCGAGCCGGAGCGCCGGGCGATGGGCCAGCACTTCGGCGCGCAGGTGCTGGACCCACGAAGCGAGGACGTGGTGAATCACGTCCGCGCCAGGACGAGCGGGATCGGCGTTGACGCGGTAGTGGATGCGGTCGGGATCACACTGACGAGGAAACAGTGCATTGAGGCCGTCGCGCCGGGTGGCCGGGTTGTCTTCCTCGGCCTCCACGATGAGGAAAGCGCACTGCCGGCCAACCTCTTTGTCCGTAAAGAGATCAGCCTGCACGGGACCTACGCCTACACGCCCAGCGACTTTGAGGATGCCCTGCGCTGGCTGGCGGCGGGCCGCATAGAGATGGACCCCTGGCTGCTGAAGATCCCTCTCTCCAGCGGGCGAGATGCCTTTGAGCGGCTGCTGGACAAGCCCGGCTCCGTCGCCAAGATACTCCTATCCCCGGAACGCTGACATCTACGAGGGTGACGTTCTTAATTAAAGAAGCCCCCGCTATTCGGGGGCCTCGCTTTTTTTATGCCGCTATGCTGTGGCTAACTCTGCCTCCTGCGGCTGCACCTTACGGATTTTGTCGGGGCTATCTACCCGATCAATGAAGAGCACGCCATCCAGGTGATCCATCTCGTGCTGGAAGACACGCGCCAGCATACTATAGGCTTTGACGCGCACTTCACGCCCTTTCAGATCTTGCCCTTTGACGGTCACCCAGGTAGCACGGCGCACATCGCCCACGTAGCCGGGGATAGAGAGACAGCCCTCCTCGTGCTCCTCTTCCTCGGAGCCGATTCTCACGAACTCCGGCTTCACCAGGACAAAGAGCTTGAAGCTTTGGGGGTCTTCATCATACTCTTGCAGATCGGCCACAAAGACCCGTTCCATGACGCCCAGCTGCGTAGCGGCCAGACCGATGCCAGGGGCGGTCCGCATCGTCTCCACCATATCGTCGGCCAACTTCTGCAACCCTTCACCAAAGTGCCTGACCCGTCTCGCCTTTTGCCTCAGGGCCGGATGCTCTAATGTCAGAATCGTCCGTACTGCCATATCACATCTCTCATCAGAAGATTGCCCGATTATAGCCGAGGCAGTTGCGTCTGTCAAGACCGCGACGCTGTTTTTTGGGGTTAAGACGAACGCTTGTTGACTCTCAAGAGGGCGTGGATTATAATGGCCTTACCTTGCTCCAGAGGGGGAAGTCATGCCCACCAACCCGTTAGAACCTCCGGATGAACTACGCCCTATCCTCTCTCGCTATGCGGGCCGTGGTCGCACCGCGCTCCTGGAAGCCCTGTGGGACGTCCAGGGCGTTGATGGCTACGTGACGCCGGAGGCTGCCCAGGCCGTCGCCCGCGCCCTGCACGTGCCCCTGAGCGACGTCCACGGCGTCATTGAGTTCTACTCCATGTTTTACAGGGAACCAAGCGGACGCACCATCGTCCGCATCTGCGAGGATGTTCCCTGCGCTCTGGCAGGGAGCAAGGAGATACTGGAGGCTACCAGCCGCCGCCTCGGTATCGCACCGGGCGAGACGACGCCCGACGGTGCGTTCACGCTGGAAACGTGCCCCTGCCTGGGCCAGTGCCACAGGGCTCCCGCCGCGCTGGTGAACACTACGACCCACGGCCACCTGGCGCCTGACGGCGTAGAGAGCCTCCTGGCGAACCGGCCTGCCTTGCATCGCCCTCGCGTGGGCGGCTACATTCGCGTGGCGCTCGCCAATGTCGGCCTGATAGACCCGACCAGCCTGGACGACTATCTGACCCAGGGTGGCTTCGCAGCCCTCCGCCGCGCGCTGACCCAGATGACACCCGCCCAGGTCATCGCCGATGTGAAGGCGTCAGGCCTGGTAGGGCGCGGCGGCGCGGCCTTCCCCACTGGCGTCAAGTGGGAATCCGCAGCCCGCGCCCAGAGCGAGACGCGCTACGTCATCTGCAATGCCGACGAGAGCGAGCCGGGAGCCTTCAAAGACCGCGTCCTCCTGGAGGGCGATCCGTTCCGGGTGTTGGAAGGGCTCCTCATCGGTGGATATGCCATCGGCGCACGGCGCGGCTTCATCTACGTGCGCGGCGAGTATCCATTAGCCTACCGCTTGCTATTGAACGCAGTAGCGGAGGCGCGCGCCTCGGGCTTCCTGGGCGCGCAGATCCAGGGGAGCGAATTCAGTTTTGATGTGGAGGTACGGCGCGGCGCGGGAGCCTACGTCTGCGGCGAGGAGACCGCGCTAATGGAGTCTATTGAGGGCAAGCGGGGGATGCCTCGTCTGCGCCCGCCCTATCCTACGACCTCCGGCCTCTGGGGACAGCCGACCGTCATCAACAACGTGGAAACGCTGGCGAAGGTGCCGCCCATCATCTTGCACGGCGGGGTCTGGTATCACAGCCTCGGCACCGCCGACTCGGCAGGAACTAAACTCTTCGCGGTTAGCGGCCACGTGGTGCGCCCCGGCGTCTATGAGGTTCCTTTCGGCATCACGTTGCGCCATCTCCTCTTTGACCTGGCAGGCGGCGTCCCCGGCAACCGGCCCATCCAGGCGGTGCTGACAGGCGGCGCGGCGGGGACCTTCCTGACGAGCGAGCAATTGGACGCGATATTAGACTTCAAGGGCATCCAGGCTGCGGGCGGGGCGGTCGGCGCGGGGACCATCATGGTCTTTGATGATACGGTGGATATGCGGATGATCCTGGCCCGTATCGCGCGCTTCTTCGCCCACGAGTCGTGCGGCAAGTGCTATCCCTGCCAGTTGGGCACGCACCGCCAGGCCGAGATTCTGGAGCGCATTGCGCAGGGCGACGTGCGCCGCGGCGATGTGGCCCTGTTGCAGGACGTAGGTTGGACGATGGCCGATACTTCCATCTGCGGCCTGGGGCAGACGGCGGCTACCGCGCTCCTGAGCGCGCTCCAGCGCTGGCCCGATTTGATACCGCAAGGATCATAACAACGGTAATGTAGTTCCTGATTCTATCTACCGGGCACGCGCCAGGCCGGAAGAGAGGACGAGGCGCAAATGCGAAACACGATTTCCGGGCGCATGGTGGCGGGGCCGGAACCACCTCGCAGGCGGAGAAAAGAGTCGCCCCCCGCTGCCGGAGGGATAGACAAGGGACTCTTCCGCCAGGTGCTGGGGCTCTTCGCCACGGGCATCACCGTGGTGACGACGCGCCAGGCCGACGACACGCTCCACGGCCTGACCATCAACTCTTTCACTTCGGTATCGCTGACCCCGCCGCTGGTGCTCATCTGCGTGGAACGCCGGGCGCGCAGCCACGAGTTCATCGCCCAAAGCGGCGCCTTCGCGGTCAACTTCCTGAGCGAGCAACAGGAGATCATCTCCGAGCGCTTCTCCGCCCGCGCGCCCCTGGTGAGCAGTAGTTTTGAGGGAATCCCCTACCGCATCGCCGCCACCGGCTCGCCGATCTTGGAAGGTTGCCTGGGTTGGGTGGATTGCCGCGTCTGGGCCACCTACGATGGCGGCGACCATACCATCTTCGTCGGCCAGGTGGAAGCATTGGGCCTGGGAGAAGGGAGCCTACCGCTCCTCTATTACCGTGGTCGCTACATGTTTGTGGAACCGGAATAGCGATCAGGAGCCGGGCCGCTGGCTGAAGTAGCCTTGCACCGCCATCAGTTCGGCATTGAGGACGGAGCCGCCTGCCGCGCCCCGCAGGGTGTTGTGGCTGAGAAGGACGAACTTCCACTCCAGAAGAGGGCAGGGGCGCAGCCGCCCCACCGTCGTCGTCATGCCGCGGCCCGCGTCGCGGTCGCGCAGGGGCTGGGGCCGGTTCTGCTCCGGGCGCGCGTCAATGAACTTCTCCGGTGCGGTGGGGAGGCCCAGACGCTGCGGCAGCCCGCGATACCCCTGCCACGCCAATTTGATTTCCTCTGCCGTCGCCTTGCGCCCGAATTCCACCGAGACACATTCGGTATGCCCCTCGCGCACGGCGACGCGGTTGCAGTGGGCGCTTATCCGGAAGTCGGCCTCAGCGATGTGATCCCCATCCAGCCGCCCTAGCATTTTACGGGGCTCGGTCTCCATCTTACTTTCTTCACCGCCGATGTAGGGAATCACGTTATCCACAATATCTAACGAGGCGACGCCGGGGTAGCCCGCGCCGGAGATAGCCTGCATGCTGACGACGAAGACGCGCCGCAGGCCAAAGGCATCCTGCAACGGCTTCAGGGCTGCGACGAGCCCGGTGGCGGTGCAGTTAGGGTTCGTGACGATGCAGCCGCGCCAGCCGCGCCGCTGCCGTTGCGTCGCCAGGAGACCCAGGTGCTCCGGATTCACCTCCGGGATGAGGAGAGGCACGTCCGGGGCCATACGGAACGACGAAGCGTTGGAGCAGACGACGGAGCCCGCGGCGGCCATCGCTTCCTCAACGGGGCCGGCGACGTCGCCCGGCAGGGCCGAGAAGACGATCTCGCAATCCAGGTTCGGCGCGATCTCGCGCACGGTTGTGCTTCGCACACTCTCCGGCATCGGCTCCGGCAGGAGCCAGTTGGCCGCTTCGCCGTAGGGCTTGCCTGCCGAACGATCCGACGCGGCCAACTCGGTCAGGACGAACCAGGGATGGTCCGCCAACAATTGCACAAACCGCTGCCCTACCGCTCCCGTCGCGCCGATGATGCCAACTTTGATTTTGTCCATAATAGTTACATGCTCCCTAATACCACACCGTATTTGTCATGCTGAGACCTGTCTTTTGGGCCGAAGCATTTCGCTCGGTCACGTTATCCTGAGACCCTATACCGCGGGGGCGGTATGCCTGAAGCAAGAAACTCGCGGTATGAGGCCACTATCTGTCATGCTGAGCCCCCGCAGGGGGCGAAGCATCTCCGAGTAGGCTGAGATTCTTCGCTGGTCATGGCTCTGTGGCGGTGTCTTTGAGTCAACCCGCTCAGAATGACAAAAAACGGAAGTTTCTGATCAGGCCCGACGTTTGGGCCAAAGCATCTCACCTGGCTATGTCATTCTGAGCGGGTCAGCCTGAAGACCACGCTATAGAGTTGTGACCAGCGAAGAATCTCATCGCGCGAGGGATAGATTCTTCGCTGGTGACCCATCGTAGAGCAAATCGCTCGTTGACCCGCTCAGAATGACACTGGGCGAGTTGATTATACTTTCCTGATTGCTACTCGCCCAAGATTTCCGCGTCATCCCATTGCGAACTCAGATCTTCCCACTTCGGATTCGTGGACTCAATCAGCGCGATCTTCTTCGCTCGCAGCCACCCCTTGATCTGCTTCTCGCGCTCGATGGCAACGCGTACATCATTGGTGCTTTCGTAATAGACCAGATACCGGATTCGATATTTGCTGGTAAACTCAGAACCATGCC
>JADYZS010000338.1 GCA_020853075.1 Anaerolineae bacterium
TGGGTTCAGGCTACCTATCTGTTTGATAGCAATACCCTCAACGCGGTCAAAGGCCAGACCCTGTACCTTCTGTTCGGTGGCCTCACCAATTCCTTCGCCACAACCCAGTTCTTCGTGGACGACGTGAGCCTGCAATACGAGACGTCGGTGCCGGGAGGAAAGAACCCGTTCCGCGTGACCCTCGCCTGGACGGACTATCCCGCGACGGCTTATACAGGCAAGGCTCTCGTGAACGACCTGGATCTGGAGGTGATTGCGCCAGACGGGGCGCGTTACTACGGCAACGGCGGAGCAGGCCCTGACCGGACGAACAACGTTGAGACCGTCTGGCTGGAGGATGCTCTCGCCGGTGACTGGCAAGTGAGAGTGTACGCGGCGAACGTCCCACACCCGCAGTACCCGCAGCCTTACGCGCTGGTCGCCAGCGGCCCGCAACTGACGCAAAAACCTGCGCGGCAGCCCGGTATCCGCCTGCCGCTCATCCATAGGCAGAGCTAAGAGACCGTATGAAGTGTAGAGGTAGAAGGCGCGCCGGCCACAGAATTGCCACCGCGCTCCTCATCGCGGCCGGCACCCCGCTGGCCCTGATTTCATCGCTGGCCTATGCCTGGCGCGCGAGCGCCGCGCCCGTGCCGCCCCGCGAGGTTATCACGCGCCGGCAATCGCCTTCCGCCGACCTCTACCCACCCGTATCCATAGCAGAGGCTCCCCTCAAACCCCGCGTGACGCCAACGCCCGCGCCGAACCTGCCCGACCTCAGCGTTTGGTTTATATCTCGCGAACCGAGGTACCAACGCTACTGTCTGACCTATCCCGATGACCGCCCGACTCTCTGCCCGGGCACCGAGAACGCGAAGCGCCATCCCGACCCTGGCGAGGTCGTGACCTTCACAGCCACTATCGCCAACCAGGGCCCCCTCACGGCCAGCGCCACAACCTATCTATGGCGTTTGGATGGGCAAGATGTCTCCGGTGGCGCGTTGCCTTCTCTGGCGCCCGGCCAAGTATTCACAACCTCCTTCTCGTGGGCATGGGCCGCAGGCCCACATACTATTGGCCTCGTGGCCGATCCCTCTGGTCTATCGCCGGAAATCACTCCCAACAACAACGTGCGCGAGGATCGCGCCGATGCCCTCTTCCTGGAAGTCTTGGCGCATCCCCTGATAGACGATGCTTTTCGCGCCCGGCGGAACCTGGTCGGCTCGTGGAGTTTCGCCGACTGGATGCAAGCCCAGGTAGCCCAGATGAACCAACGTCTGGGAGCCGCCGTATTCCCCCTCACGCCCTACGGCGTCCTTGACCGCGTGCGGATTGATAGCATCACCGTCACTACTGGCGTCGGCGGCGATACGGTGGAGAGCACACTTCCTTACGATGGCCGCTGGACTTTCCGCGTGGAACGGGATGACCACCACACGCCGGAAGACGAATCCCGCCTCAGCGCGGAGAATTATGCCTCGGCGGTGGCCGACACCATTGATTGGGGCTTGGTGCACGAGTTGACCCACCAGATCGGCATGATTGACCTGTATCAAATGAACGTCTCGCCCTACAACGGCAATCTGATCCCGGATCGCGAGGGCTTACCCATTCTTCAGGGTTTCCTCTGGCCGCACGGCGGGCTGATGGGCGGCGGTGACGTCGGGCCGTACGATTACACCCATTACGACAGCCATACGGCTGCGGGGTTGAACCAACACACAGGATTTCGCCGGGGATACTTCGGGGAGTACCTCTTTGATATGCCGGAGCAGACATTCGTCCAGGTTCTTGATAATCGGGGCGAGCCAGCGGCAGGCGCCACATTGGCCGGTTACCAGCAGCAGAACGGTGTGGTGAACGCGACGCCTATCTTCACTACGGCGACGGACGAACAGGGCTACGCCGTCTTGCCTAACCGCGCGACGGGGAGCCCCCCGCTGACAACCGCAACCGGCCACACGCTACACGATAATCCCTTCGGCCTCATTGACGTCGTGGGCCGCAACGGGCAGATGTTCCTGCGCGCCGCCCGGGGCGAGGCCGAGTCCTTCACCTGGTTGACGCTGACCGGCCTGAACCTGGCCTATTGGCAGGGCATCACGCGCACTTACGTTGTGACGATGCCGACCCATCTGCCACCCTTAGATGCGCCGCTGCCCCCGGTGCGCCTCGGTGGGCGCGTCGCCGGTTCCCAGGTGAGCCTCTGGTGGGAGCCAAGCTCCTCGCCTGGCATCGCGGGCTATCGCGTCTTGCGCGGTCAGGAGTGGTTTTTCTATCCGCTGAGCAAGGTAACCACGACCACCCGGTTATCTTACGAAGGGCCGCTAGACCGCACCAGTCGCTATGCAGTGGTCGCGGTGAACGGGGCCGGGAGAATGAGCGCGCTTTCCAACGTCTTCCGTGCGCCTTACTTGATCGGCCCAACACGGGTGGCCTTCTCAGCCGATGGCAGCCGCCGCTTGGTGATAGATGGTCACACTGGCGGGCCCTTTATCCAACTGGCCGATGGGCGTTGGGTCGGGCGGCAAGGGAGCGAGCACGTGGGCTTCCGAGGCGGTGGGCCGGCAACGATAGACTCCGCCGGGCAATGGATGGTGGCCGCGCGCGGGGGAAGAACCGTCGTCGCGCTGGATAGGGATTTGCGTCTCATCAACTGGTTTGGCCCCTACGGTGACTACGATCCTGGCCCCCTGCGCCAACCGACAGGTATCGCAGCGGCGGGCGAAGCCATCACAGTAGCCATCGCCGCGGCGGACGACAGGCACACGATCCTCCTCGCTCCCTACGATGGCTCCCTCACTGCCAGCGGACGCCAACCATTAGAGGCAACAGGCATCTCGTTCGTGCCGGGGCGTTTCGGCCAGGCCGCGCAGTTTGGCCCGCTTGGCCACCTGGTGTATGACGGCACAGGAACGCTAGGCACGGCGCGAGGCGCGCTGGAATTGTGGGTACGCCCTGCCTGGCGTGGCAATGACCAACAAGAGCACGTCTTCTTAGAGGCGGGCTCGGAAAACGTCACCACCACCACGCGACTGGTGCAGGATGGTCTGCATAACCAGCCTGGCACAGCCCACGTTCTGCCTGCGTCTCAATCGCCTTCCGCCCCGGCTTTCCATCTGCGTCTGGCGAAAGGGAGTTGGAGTGGCGTGTATGCCCTGATAGAGGATCGTGACGGGCACGAGGAATGGCTCGTCGGCGACGCCTGGGCATGGCAGCCCGGAGAATGGCATCACCTGGCGATCACCTGGAGCGATCATGATCTTTCGTTCTACGTGGATGGCTACCTGGCAGATCGCCGGCCTGTGCATCACCCTATCACGGGAACCGCGGCGACGCTCCACATCGGGCGCGGGATAGACGGCAAGGATCCAGCACTGGCGGCTGTGGATGGCCTGCGCATCTCGTCGTTGCCCCGTCTGGGTAACTCGGATCACACTCGCTTGATCGTCGCCGACGGCGAACTGAACCGTTTGCAGGTCTTTGACGCGCTGGGCAATCTCATCTCGTCTTTCGGTGAGGAGGGCAACGGCCCCGGCCAATGGCGGTCTCCACAAGGGATGGCCTGGCTACCAGATTCTCCGCAACAGTACGACGGGGCAACCGCCACGTCATTGCTGGTGGCGGATAGCGGCAATGACCGCCTGCAATTGCTGACTTTTGACGGTGACAACCTGACATACTTGAGCGAGTACACGGCAAACCTGCGCACGCCGCAGGATGTCGCGGCGGTGTCTTATGCGGCCTGTAACGGCGGCACGGTTCTCGGCGACCTTGTCCCCTGCGTCGTCGTGGCCGACAGCGGGCACCACCAGGTCGCCGTGATCAGCCTGACCGGAGAAGGCCACCGCCTCGCCACCTTCTCCAGCCCCAACGACGGCGCGCCCGGCCCTTTCCGTCGCCCTACCGGCGTCGCGGTTGGCCCTGCTGGGGAAATCGTCGGGGCCGATCTGGACAACCAACGGGTCGTGACCATTTGGAATGGCCTGCGCCTGCACCGTTATTACTTCCCCAGTATATTTAACGCCAGGAGGAGCGCGCCATGATCGCTTTCGTACTGAGCGGAGGCGGGAACCGGGGTGCGTTGGAGGTTGGAGCGCTGCAAGCCCTCTTCGCCTACGGCATCCGCCCGGATTTGTTGGTGGGGACCTCGGCGGGCGCGATGAACGCGGCCTTTCTGGCAACGGACCCCACGGCCCTGGGTGCGGATCGCCTCGCCGGTCTCTGGCTGAAGGTGCGAGCAAAGGACGTCTATCCCGGCGGCTACCTGGCCCCCGCCTGGCGTTTGCTCACGGGAAAAGATAGTTTCTATGCGGGCGATGCGCTTCGCCGCTTCGTCCGCAACCACATACCGCTGGGCATTACAACCTTTGCCGATCTCAAGACCCGGCTCTACGTCACCGCAGCCGACCTGCGCACGCGCACACTCTACCTCTTCGGCGACGATCTCACGGCTCCTCTCCTGGACGCGGTTCTCGCCAGTGCTGCCATCCCGGCCATCCTGCCCCCGATTTACTCCCAGGACCGGCAACTGGTGGATGGCGGCATCGTTGCTAACGTGCCGATCTCCATCGCCCTGGACAGGGGAGCCAAGACCATTTACGCCATTAACGTGGGGTACTCTGGAGAGGCCACCGCGCCCGCGCGCGGCCTGATTGAGATCGCCAGCCGCGCCGTTGCCACCATGCAGTACCAGAATTTGCTGGACGATCTGGAGCGAGTATCGTACACGCCGGGCGTCACCTTGCACCACGTCCGCATCAGCGCGTTCCCCGACCTGTCGTTCCGCGATTTCAGCCGTGCCGCCGAAATGATTGCCGAAGGGCGGCGTGTCACAGAGGAATATTTGTCCAATCCTCAACCTGTGCGCGCCGGCCAGGTGTTGCGCGCCCGGTGGGTGCGCGCTGCAAACCCTAAGGATAGAGGGTAGTCTGGCTCCTCGCCGAGGTAAGTCATAGCACCATTTCCGCAGCCGTTGGCGGACGGTAGTTGGCTGAGATGGGGCACGTGAGTTGACACCGTAGCCGTCCACTGCGATAATCCTTCCTGGTAAGTCATGGCGTGCATCCTGGCTTTGTTCATCGTTATCCCCGGCTTCATCCTGCGGCGTTGGCATAGGAGCCAGCGCCTGTTAGGTCGTAGAAAGATTGATGACTGAACATACGTCTCCCTCTGCGGACGCTACCCCCCTCATCGTAGCCCTGACGCAAGACCTCTTCTTCGGCGTGCGCCTTGAGGATGCGATCCGCCGTGCAGGGGCGCGCCCGCGACTCGTCAGCAACGGAGAAGAATTGGCGGCGGCCCTGGCCGCGCGTCCTGCGCTGGCCTTCATTGAGATGGGACGCGGCGATGCGGCCTGGCACGGGGTGGTACGCGGCCTGAAGTCAACGTCCGCTGGACACAGCACCCTGGTTGTCGCTTTTGGCTCGCATCTGGACACGGCGGCGCGGCAGGCGGCGCGCCAGGCCGGGAGCGACCACGTCTGGGCCAAGTCGCATCTCACCGAGGAGTTGCCGGCGCTGTTGGCCCGCGTCGTCGCCCGCGCGCAGGCGAGAGGGAGTGGAACTGGCGAAGGCACCGGCTACGAGGACCCACCCTCCGCGGAAGCGGTCAGAGGCTTCCAGGAATTCAACCACGGTGAATACTTTGAGCAGCACGAGACGTTGGAGGGAGCCTGGATGGCGGAGAAGCGCCCCGTGCGCGAGCTGTATCAGGGTATCCTTCAGGTTGGCCTCTCGTGCTATCAGGTTGAGCTAGGCAACTGGCGCGGCGCAGTGAAGATGCTACGGCGCGGGTTGCCGCGGCTGGAGCGCCTCCCCGACCTCTGCCAGGGCGTGCGGGTGAGATCTCTGCGCGAGACGGGCGAGGCGATGTTGGCCGAGTTGCTGCGGCTGGGGCCGGAGCGCCTTGGTGAGTTTGACCGGCGGCGATTCCCGAAAGTCACCTGGCAGCGCGGCTCCGAGCCGGAAGCGTGATAGCGCGGTAGGGCCAGGGTTGTATCAAAATCCGCCAACGGATGAAATCCAGCGGCCTTCAATTCCAACAACAAGGTAGCCTTGCCTTCATGAGCAAGGCTACCTACTCTTATCCTATTCAGCGACCGAGGAGCAAATCTCCCTTATGCCGTAGGCCCCTCGGCCAACTTCAACAGATCGCCCGCAGGACCTGATGGCGGAACCGCCGGAGCGGAACGCAAGCGAGCCCTCAGATCGCGATAGGTCAGCGTCCAGACCGTCGTGGCGAAGGTGGTATAGAGCCCACCCAGGAAGACCAGCGGTACGAAAAGGACAACCAGGCCGATCAAGATACCCACCACGAGCGGCACGGCGAGGCTCTGCGTCGCCTGGTAGATCAGGAAGGCGGGCAGACCGCCGAAGAGAAGCGCCAGCGCTGCCACTACCAGGAAAACAGGGATCAGCACGATGCCCCAACCAATGCCGACGCCGATCATCACCAGATACATCACGATCGCGTTACTCAGGTTGGCACGCACCAGGGCCGTCCCCTCCCGGATGGCGTCTAGCACGCCTTTGCCCCCGATGGCCGCCTCGCGATGCCAGAACTGGCTCAGCAGGCTGACGGCCAACGCCGTGACAATCAGCACCAGAATCGCCGCGAGAACCAGTATGACCGTGAAGATCACGCTCACCACTCGCACGGCAGTGTTATCTATCATCAGCAAGAGGAGCGGTGACAGGGCGAAGAGGAACAGGAGGATCACGGCCACGGTAAAGGGGATGCCGATCACCAAATCAATGAGGAACATGCGGAACGCCCGCCGGTCCCACCCCAGCCGGAAGCCCCGGCGCGTCACAGGCTTTGTGCCGCCCTCTTCCAGTTCATCCACCAGGCGGTAGATCCCTGTCTCCGAGACGTAGCGCACGATGACCCCGACGACGGCCAAGATCAGGATCAGACAGGCGAGGCCGATGAGGAACGCCAGGATACCGGTAGAGAACACGGGCTCAGGGAAGTCGGGGAGTCGCACGCCCGCGTCTGAACGACGGCCCCAGTCGCCAACGTTGAAATTGTACCCGCTACCGCTAAAGCCGCTCCCTCCGGCGGTTAGCGCCAGGAGGATGCCGAAAACCCACAGGGCGCGGTGGGTGCGGGTGATGCGAAAGGAACGCTTTAAGATGTCCAGGGGATCCATGATCTCATCTCCTTATCGGATGGCCTAACGTTGACGGCGTTGAGAGACGACCCGGCGGGTCATCTCCACGGAGTCCTTTAGAACCTATCCTAAAAATACAGGGGTTTGATTTCTGGTCAGCGGATAGGTAGCGGAATAGCGGATAACGGCTGTCTGCGAGGGGATTATCCGCTATTCCGCTACGCCGAA
>JADYZS010000339.1 GCA_020853075.1 Anaerolineae bacterium
CGCACACCCGCCGCGCAGCAGAGACGCTCGCGGTTCGCCTGTGCGTCCTCCGGCGCATCGCCCACGCTGCGGCTCATGTTCAGGCTGGCGAAGGGGCCACGACTGACGCCGCCGTGGCGCGTGGCAACCGCGTGCACCAGTTCGGGGAACGCAGTAAGCGAGCCGAAACGATAGAGAGGCAGTGGGCTGGCGGTATCCGGTCTCACAGGTTATGTCCGCGGCGCAATGAGTCTGGAAGGCCCTCACCTGCCCCCGCCTCGCTCCGCTCGGCACCCCCTTCCTCTCCCAAATTTGGCGGTGGGAAGCCCGCACCGCTTGCGCCTAGCCGCCGCAAGGCGGCAGGTGAGTACAGGAGAGGAAGGGGGTAGGGGGATGGTGAGGGCCAGCAACTAGCTGGCTAAAGAGGGCTCCAACAGCGAAATCGGCATACTCAGGCGCCCGCCCGCAGGCTGTGCCCGGAAGGCCCACTCGCTATCGCACGCCTGGCACTTCAGACAGCCCTGCGCCTGGGGCGGGCAGCCGGGTGTCGGGTCATGCTGGTGGGCGTGGCGCAATTCGTAGCGGAAAAAGGCATCGGTCACGCCGCTCTCCACGATGTCCCACGGCAGCGGCTCGCCGGGCGTGCGGGCGCTCAGGTATTCGTCCGCCGTGAGGCCCGCGTCGGCCAGCGCCCGTTCCCAGGCAGGGAGGGATAACTCTTCCCTCATACTCAGTAAAACGTAGGCCAGCCGCCGGTCACCGCGAGCCAGAACACCCTGCACCTCAGCCCACTGGGGGCTGTCGGCCCGCACCGCGACCTGGTGCGGAGAGAGGGCCTTCTTCACGTATTCCTGGCGCGCCTTCACCACCTCGGCAGGGGTCATCGCCTCCCATTGGAAGGGCGTATGGGGCTTGGGCACGTAAGGCGTGGTGTTGAGCACCAGGCGACGCTTGAAACGTTGGCGCGCGGCCAGTGCCAGTTCTACCATTGCCCGGATGTCCTCTTCCGTCTCGGTGGGATGCCCGACCATGAAATACATCTTCAGTTGGGGGAACTTCAACGATTCGGCCAGGGCCACCGCGTCCAGGAGTTGCTCCTCCGTCTGCGGCTTGTTGATGACGTCGCGCAGGCGCACCGAGCCTGCCTCCGGCGCGATGGTGAGGGTCTGCGTCCCGCTCTCGGCCAGCGCCTTGACCAACGGTACAGAGATGGGATCCACCCGCATAGAGGAGACGCTGATTTTCGCCCCCATTTCCCGCAGGCGCACCGCGAGTTCGTCAATCTGGGAATGGTCGGAGACGGCGGCGCTGACCAGGCCGATCTTTGGGCGATGCTGAAGGCCCGCCCGCGCCCATTCCAGCAGCACATCCAGCGGCACCTCGCGCGGCGGGCGATAGACGTAGCCGGCCAGGCAGAAGCGGCAGCCGCGCCCGCAGCCGCGGGCGATCTCCATGAGGTAAAGGTCGCCGAATTCGGTGTCGCGCGTCACCAGGCTGGAGACGGTGGGGAGGCGAGTCAGGTCTCGCACCCAGAGACGGTGGATAGGGGAACCCCCGGCCCCCACCCTGCCTTCCCCCGTAAAAGGAACGGGGGAGGGGGAGGGGGGGGGGCCGTTTGAAGTATTTCTCAGCGCGGGGACGTAGAACCCCGGCAATTTATCCAGAGCCGCCAGGATGGCTGCCTTATCGCCCGCGTGGGCGCGCAGGACGTCCACCAGCGAGCCGATGATCTCCTCGCCCTCGCCGATGACGATGGCATCAAAGAAGAGGGCTACCGGCTCCGGGTTCGCGCTGAGCGCGGGGCCCCCACCGATGACGAGAGGCCACGATTCGTCCCGGTCTGCGGCCAGCGGCGGCATCCCTGCCTGGCGCAGCATGGTGATCAGGTTGAAATAATCCATCTCGTACGAGATGGTGAAAGCCCAGACCGCGAAATCGGCGACACGGTTTTGCGATTCTAGCGAGATGAGGGGCTCGCTCCGGCGTCGGGGATTCCAGAAAACCCGCTCGCAGACGACGTCGGGGTGGGCATTGAAGGCGCGATAGATGACCTGGAGGGCAAGGCTGGACATCCCCACATAGTAGGTATTGGCATAGGCCAGGGCAATGGGGATGCGCCCCCCCCAATCCTTGAAGGTAACACCCGATTCCTTGCTCAGAACGTTACGTGCCTCTTGAATCTGATCCCACTTCACAATGACTCTCCTAATAACCTTTGACTCAACCGAGATAACCACTTCTGAAGTTGGGCCGTCCACTCGCGGGGTGCGCCCCAATCTTCGGCGATGCTCCACACAATGGCTGCCGCCTCGCGGCCCGCGTAGTAGGTGCGCAGGGGTAACGAGATGCGTTCAACCGCCGTGGTCGTCGGGCTCGGATAAACTTCTATCCCCTCGCGCCGGAAATGCCAGGCCGCCCGATAGAGGTGCAAGGGATGGCTGACCAGGATGGCTTGTTGCCAGCCGTGAGCCCGCATAACCTCTGCCGCGGCGGTTGCGTCCTCGCCTGTGTTGGATGTTCCCGCGGCCAGCCAGGTTCGTCCTGGCGGCACCCCGTGCTGGTTGGCAAAACGGCAGGCTACCGCCGCAGCCGACAGCCGGTCCCCGGCGAAGCCACCCGTGCAGATGATGTTTTCGGCGTAGCCTGCCTGGTAGAGGTCTAGGGCGTGGTAGGTGCGGCTCAGGAGGTCTGAACCCGGCTGTCCATCGGGTCGCACCCGCGCGCCCAGGATGATGATGGCGTCGGCGGGACGGGCCAGATCGGCGTGGCCGTAGCGGTCAATGCGCCAGGCGAATCCGACGAAGGCAGCGACACCTGCCAGACACGCCAACCCCAGCCCGCGCGCCAGCATGCGGAGCGCCCGCTTCATGGGCTGATTATACATGGGTGGGCGGGAATAGGCAAACGCCCCGCGACGACAGCTGCAGGGTCATTCAAGCGGACGCCTGAACTCCCCTGATGTCTCAATCCCCAGGCGAACCCGTCAACTTAAACTCTGCCACCACGTCGTAGGGCGCGTACAAATCATCCGCCGGGCCTTCAATGACGCAGAGGCAGGGCGAGATGAGGCGGCCAAACTTCCGGTAGCGGAGAGGCCGCAGCACGGCCACCGCCGCCTCGTTGCTGCCGTTGGCATTGTAATAGCCCACGGTGAGATGTGGAAGAAAGCCGCCCTCGTAACTGAAGTCTTGCAGGAAGGGGAGCCGCTCGGCCAGGGCCGCGCGGGTGGCCGTGATGCGCCCGCCGGAACGGGCCTCAATGAAGGGAGCCGTATCCCACGAGTTGACGCGGCGCAGCCTCACCTCAAAGGGTGGCGTCGCACGGGCGACAGCGGCGATGCCTTCCAGCACCTGGGGGAGAAGGGCGTCGTCCAACTCGTCAGGCGCGGAGCGTTTCGCCACGCGGAACCCTAGCCCGCGGATCGTCAGGTGGAGGCTGGCCGGGGGGTGCAGGTCAAGATGCGGGATGGCACGAAGCCGCTGCTGCAGAGCCTGCACGCGCGTCACGACGTTCTCATCTTGCACTGGCATCATGACCGTGAGGTAGCGGGTATGGCCGCGCCTCTTCTGCTCCCAGTTTTCGTAGAAGGAGGAGACGCGCCCTTCCCGTACAAACCGGCGCCAGGCCCGGCGCAAACTCGCTTCTATGGCATCAATCTGTTTCGTCATCATAACGGCCCCACGACCCTCTAAAATAATATAACCCGCCTCACCCTCCGGAGTGACAGGGCCGGATCGGTGGGCAGCCCCTAGCGTAAGTCATAGCGCGTCACCTGCACGCCGGTAAAGGTTGCTTGCGCGCCGGCCACGCCATGGGCTGCCAGCCACGCTGGTACGAGCCCTCGCCGATCCCACACGTCCCCTTCCGATTCCACCAACCACACCGCGTCATAGCCGTTCGTCAGGCGAGCCAGCCGCGTGCCGGTTTCCTCTGCGCTCAACCCATCGTTGGTAAAGGGAGCATCGCCCCAGGGGGCCGGGTCGCCGTAGTAGTGGGCGAAGGTGAAACGCGCGTAGGGGATCAGAAAGATAACCAGGTCGCCGGGTTGCCGGTGCGCGGCAACGAAGGGAGCCACGGCCCGGAAGTCTGATTTGATGGAGGTCGTTGCCTGTGTCCAGAGGGCCTGCCCGTTCAGGAGCAGAACCGCCGCCAGCGCGATAGCCCCGGCGAGGCGCGAGCGTCGCCAGACGGCAATTACCCCCTGCACGGCCAGCATGATGAAGGCCGGCGCCATCCAGATCAGGTATCGCTCTACAAAGAGGGGCACGCGCAGCGAGATGAGCCAAAGCCCGACCACCGGCAGCACCAGCCAGGCCGCCAGGGCTGCGGTTGCTCGCCAGCCAGGCCAGATTCTCTCCTGTTCGTGAGAGGGGGATATTTCAATGGGCGGCTGATTGTGAGAAGTAGATTCCCCCTCACCCCGCCCTCTCCCCAGAGGGGAGAGGGTGAAATCCTGCGCTCCTGTCGCCCGGTCTAATGCCAATCCCGCCAGAAGCAGAAATAGAAAAGGCGTCAGCGTCCAGGTGGCTGCGGGCGGCACGCCGCGGCTGAAGGCGATCACCAGCACCTGCGCCATGTCGGGCAGGGGCACATAGGGAAAACCGGGACGAAAACGGGGCCAAAAG
>JADYZS010000340.1 GCA_020853075.1 Anaerolineae bacterium
GATAGATCGCATCGGAGTAACTGGCTGCGCCCAGGTTCACCACGCGCACCACCTGGTAGGCCGCGTTGTAGATGCCTGTTGCCTGCTCGTTCAGCAACTTGGAGATGACCAAAACGTCCAGCCGGGAGAAGATCACGATAGACAGGGCCAGCAAGTAGAAGTCGGGCGACGCACGCACCAGCCGCCAGGAGAAAGCAGCGTCCAGGCGCAGAGGCGTGAGCCAACCGAGGGCTCCGGCAATGCTCAGGCTGAGGATGGCTACCAGCATCTGCGGCCCCACGATGATCGCGGGCAGCGCGTTCACGCCATATCCGCCGGAGATAAGCCACACCGCAAGCCCCAGTTGGCAGGCGTTCCCTATCAGCTCAACCAGAGGAATGAACTCCATCCGTTCCTGAGCCTGGAACATCGTCTCACAGGCCGACGCCAGCGCGTAAGGTAACAGGGACGCGCCGGACAGGATGATGAGTCGCGTTGTATCCGCCGGATAGCGCAGGGCCAAGGCCGCCAGCGTGAGGAGGAGCCAGGCCGCTCCCGCGCCGATGATGTGTGCGAACGCCGTGGCATACAGATACTTTGAAACGTCCTGCTGCCGCCGCGCGGCTTCGCGGATGACCAGGGCCGGGAGCCCCAACTCAGAGACGATCTGGAAGATGTTGATAAAGGCAAGGATAATGGCATACTTACCCAGGCCCGCGGCTCCCAGAAGCCGCGCGATGTACACCTGCAGAGCAATGCCCAGCAGGATGCGAGCCGTAGAGGTGAGGGACAGGGCCAGGGTGTTCTTGGCTACCCGGCGCACATTGTTCAAGTTGCCCAACCGGCAGACAGGATAAAAGGCCCGGTGACTATCAGAATATCCTCTGGCCTGGCAACGGCGGATGGAACGCCGGATAGATGGTCTCTACCAGCGCGACCGCGTTCAACAGGAAAAGAGCGGCCAACCAGGCGATCAGCAACGCGTGTCGCGCTCGCGGTGGCACCCACGCGCCCAATCCCAGAAGGAGACAGACGACCAGAGGGATCATGGCCGGGAAGAGATAGCGCCCCTGGGGCTGCCACTCTCGCCCGATCATGGGCAGGAAAGTCTGGGCCAGCACAGCCACGACACCGATAGCAAGCAAGGCCAGAAATGCTCGCGTTGCCTTGTCGCGGGTGACCTCTGCAGCGTTCCACACAACAGCCCGCCAGGCCAACCTTACCCACCCCAGCGCGGCCACAGCGCAAACCAGCGCCAACACCGCATACCAAACCAATTTCAGGGGAACCTGCAACCAGCCGAAATTGCCCCAGAAACCGGCGAAGGTCAGGAGAAGGTATAAGCCGTAGCGCGCCAGGGCAGGCCGGTCGTAACTGGCCGGCTCGGCCAGCCGCCGCAGCATATCTGGCGGCAAGCGCGACGTGCGCACCGCGCGGTCGGCCAGGTCTACCAGCCGGGATGATCGTGCCTCGGCCCCTGGATTCACCAGGAGGTTAACGCCCCCTGAGCCTGACGTCAGTTCCAAGTCGTCCCAGGCCAGCACGCCACGAGAGGCCGCGTCGTCCCAACTGCCAACCCCGGCGGAGGCATACAGCAATACCGTATCGGCAGCGACGCTATGGGTAACGGCGATACGTTGCCAGACGGGACCGGCAACGGTGCAACTCTCGCTGCGGATTCGCTCATCGCCAAGCCCCACACACGCCGTCGCCTGGCCTGAGGCTGTGCGCACCGCTGCGCTGAAGACGGCGGAGCGCTGCCGTAGCCCTGACGCGCCCAACACCTGCTCAGCACGCAACCTGATGCTGGCGGAATCATCTCGCAACAAGATGACTCGCGAGCCGGAGGTCGCCGCGTCCTGCGATAGCAGAGCCATGCCGCCCGTTGGCCGGACACGCCAGGCCGCGGCGCGGTCGCCAGGCCACAGCATCAGGCCAGCCGCCAACACGCAGACGAATATGCCCACCAACGCAAAAGCCACCCGCGTCCGCCGCGCGGGTCGCCAACCCTGCGCCCACAGGTAGAGTGGTATGGCAGCCACAAGGGTAGGAGCCAGGAAAAGCGTCGTGCGTTTACTGGCAAAGGCAAGTAATGCGGCCATCACGACTAGGGCAATGCGACCCCTGCTTGCATCTCGCCGAAAGACCACAGCCAGGGCCAGCCACGTCAGCGCGCTCGCCAGGTTCGCCAGGCTGTCGTTATTGACCGCGCTCCCCGCGTAGGCAAACATCGGCGCGAGGGCCAGCGTCATCGGGACACCGACTGCAAGGAGGAGATCGGCGGCAAATATCTCTCGCGCCATCCAGCCGGCAGCCACAACCGTCAGCGCGCTGAGGACAACCGAATAGTAGCGGGCCAGGCGCGCCTGCACGTTCACGTCCGAGGTCAAACGGAAACCCAGCGCAGGAATGATATAATAGGCAAACGGCTGGCGCCCTACTTGCCGCCCGGCGCGTCGCAAAAAAGGGTCATCGGCAAAAGATGCAGGGAGCGATACAAGCTCCTGCTGCCGGGTGAAGCGCCAGAAATCCGCCTGGGCCAGACTGGATATGATCTCCCTCTGCAACGGCAACGAAACATCGGAGGTCGCCGGGACGCGCCCCAGATCACTCATCAGCCGGGCATACTCAAAATGGCCTGGCTCATCCGGGGCCTGCCAGAGGGGCACGACCAGACTGTAGGCCAGTCCTTGCACCAGGGCGATAGCGGCCAGGAAAGCCAGAGCGCGCCGGCTCATCCCACTGCTGGCTGCTTGGAGGCGGCTTGCCCGGCCGGTAAGGTGAAGCGTATCGCCTCAAGAACCAGCGCCAACAAGACACCTGCCAGGGCTCCCACAACGGCCCCCGTCATCGCCACCAGCACGGGCGAAAGGCCGGAAGGCTCTTCTGGCACCGTGGACCTCAGCGCGACCGTGACCAGCGGGCCTTCTACCAACTGTTTTGCTGAAATCTCCTGCATCTTACGCACGAGGCTCAGAACGGTTTCTTCCTTGACTTTGCGCTCTCTTTCCAGCCGCTCATATTGCACCTCGTCCGCCGCCATGCGTGCCTGCAGGTCGGTGGCCTGCGTTTGTAGTTCCTTCTCAATATCGCTGACAGCCTGCAATTCGTTGCGTAGAACGGCGATAAGACCGGGCAGGTTGTTGGCGTAGGACGTGAGCGCCTCGCGCGTCACATTCCCTCGTGCGGTTAGCGTGGGCGTGTGGAGGAGTTCCAGCGGCAAAGAATCAATCCCTTTGCCCGCAGCCTGCGCTTTTTCCGCGTAAGCCAACACCAGCTCCAGCCTCTCACGCGATTCCCGATAGTCGGCTAAGGCTGCGTTCTTGAGCACGAGTTGCTGCTTCTTGATAGAGAGGCCGCCGTAGAGGCTACCATCGGAGGTCGCGGCCAGGTTGCTGCCCATGCCCAGTTCCAGACCTGTCTGCCCTTGGAATTGGGCCTTATTGTTCTCTGCCACGGCCAGATCGGCTACAGCCTTATCGGCAGCCGCCTTCAAGTCACCCAGACCGTAGAGGTTCTCCATGCGCTCGGCGATGATGTCGGCATAGGTGTTGGCGAGAAGAGCGGCTATCTGCGGGTCACGATCCGCAACGATAACGTCGTACTCGCTAAAACTGGTGCGCACAGAGCGTCCGCGTACCGCGCTCACCAATTTGCGGGGGTCCTGCCGGTCTTCTGGAAGTTGGGCGCCCAGGCGCTGAACGACCAGATTGGCTACATCCAGGCTGCGCAGTTGGGAGTCAACCTCTTTCCGCAGATCCGATTTAGCGTCCAGCGTCGTGCCTACGCCGGAGCCAAACCCCCAAAAGAACTGTCCCTTGGAGACGGCCAGGGATGCTTTCCCCTCGTAGAGGGGAGGCCGCAGCCAGGTAATAATGCCCGCCACCACTGCGGCGATGACAGCGAGAGAGAGAATGAGCCACCAACGTCGCATGATGACAATGGCATACTCTCGCAGGTCAAACTCGTGGTCCATGCTCCTCCTTCAGAGGTGGGAGATGAGTCGTGTGTCAGGGTCAAAGTGGGGGATGAGAGTAACCTCGGCTTTAGCAGAGGATGCGGCCCCATAGCGGAAAAAGATTATAGCACAGCCATCCTACCAGAGCAAACGTCGCGCGCCTGATGAGATCAAAAAAACGTTGACACCACCACCATTGCATGGTAGAATGAAACCAGAGACGTGACGGATCATCTTCCGGCCATGCGAAGATGATCCCGGCCCACACGGTACGAAGGCCGACCGTGTCTTCCTGCCTCTCCGGGCGTCTCCGGGACAGAGACGCTTTATGAACAGGAAGTTGCCGATGTGGTCAACTCATTCTGCCCTCGTTTCCACCAAAATATCCTCGTCAAAGGTTTGGCTGGCTGCTGCCCTCGTGGTTTGTGCCGTGATCTCCGGAAACGTCAGGCCCGTCTTCGCCCTGCAACGGGATAACGTAACAGTGCTGGAGGTGCGCGGCGTCATTGACCCTATCGTCGCGCGCTACGTGGAACGGAGCATCCGCGCGGCCAGCGCCTCCGGCTCTGCCCTGGTGGTTATCCAAATGAACACACCCGGTGGCCTGGATACCGCCATGCGCGACATCATCGGGGCGATCCTCAACTCCGACGTGCCCGTGGCCGTCTTCGTCACCCCGGCAGGCGCGCGGGCAGCATCGGCGGGAGTCTTCATTACGATGGCGGCGCACGTGGCAGCCATGTCGCCAGGGACTAACATCGGCGCGGCGAGCCCGGTGGCCCTGGGCGAGGGAGAGATGCCGGACACGCTCAAAGACAAAGTGACAAACGACGCCGCGGCGTACATCCAGGCCATCGCCCAAGAGCGGGGGCGCAATGCAACGTGGGCAGAGGAGGCCGTGCGGAAGGGCGTCTCTTTAACCGCTCAGCAGGCCCTTGACAACCACGTAGTTGACTTCCTGGCCCGTGACCTGGACGATCTCCTGAGCCAATTGCAGGGCCACACAGTAACCATCCGTGGAAACGAGGTACGCCTGGATCTGAAAACCGCCGCCATTGACACGTATCCTATGACCTGGCTGGAAGGGATCGCCCATGGCCTCATAGACCCTAACATCGCCTACATCCTCCTCTCCATCGGCACCATCGCCCTCATCGCCGAGATGTACAACCCAGGTTCCGTCATTCCGGGCGTGACCGGCCTCATCTGCCTTATCCTGGCTTTTGTCGCCTTCGGCAGTCTGCCGGTCAACTGGGGCGGCGTCGCCCTTATCGTTCTCGCCATCATTTTCTTTATCCTTGATATCAAGGTGACCGGCTTCGCGCTCACCGTCGCGGGCATCGTCAGTTTCGTGCTCGGTTCTCTGCTCCTCTTCAGTCCCTTTACAGCCCCAACAGCCGCCATGCCCCGCGTGGTGGTCAGTCCCTGGCTCGTAGCGGGCATGACCGCCACGTTTGTCGGCTTCTTCGGCCTCGTGTTGGCGGCCAGCCTGCGGACGCGGCGGCAGCAGGCATTGATGGGTGACCATACGCTCATCGGCAAGACTGGTGTCGTCGTAACAGATCTCAACCCCCAGGGCATCGTCCACGTCCAGAGCGAGACGTGGACCGCCGTCACCGCTGGCGAGCCGCTGAAGACCGGGGAGACGGTAGAGGTCACCGGCAGCGACGGCCTGCGCCTGCAGGTTCGTCGCCGTTCATCGCAAAAGGAGTGATTTCCATGGCAGACCTATTTGGCAATCTCATCGTCATCATCGTTTTCCTCGCAGTAGCGGTCACCCTCGCCTATCTGTCCATCAAGATCGTGCGAGAATACCAACGCATCGTCGTCTTTCGTTTGGGCCGCTGCATCGGACATAAAGGGCCCGGCCTGGTGCTTCTGATCCCTTTCATAGACCGCCCCGTGTGGGTGGACTTGCGGGAGTTGTTTCTGGAAGTTCCAAAGCAGACCTGCATCACCAAGGACAAC
>JADYZS010000341.1 GCA_020853075.1 Anaerolineae bacterium
GATGGCATCAAACCGGCGCGTGCCATCGCTGAGAGTCAGTTTCAGATGCTTGCTATCGGAGCCGACGGCGCGCGCTTCCACCACCCTGACGTTACGCGCACAGAGGAGGGGAACCGGATTCTCGTCGCCGCACGGCTCCAGACGGGCGAGATCGCGCTGCACGTCCATCGTCAGGTCGCTGAACCGTACCTCAGCGTCCACGTCCAAAGTGGGCACCAGTTCCTGATCCCGTAGGCGGCTGGCAGCCACGTCCAACAGGCGTTCTTTCAGCGCAGGCAAATTGTCGTTGCGCACGGTGAACCCGGCAGCCGCCGCATGGCCTCCGTGCCGCACCAGGAGGTCGCGGCACTCGTCCAGCGCAGAAGTGATGTGGAACTCCGGGATGCTGCGGGCGGAGCCGCGCGTCGTCTCCGGGCTGTTCTCCATGACAATGGCCGGGCGGTGGTATTCGTCCGCCAGGCGGCCCGCCACCAGCCCGACGATGCCCGCGCGGAACTGCTCGCCCCCGGCAAAGAGAATCAAGCCGTGGCCGGGTGTGGCTTCAATCTGTGCCTTCGCCTCCTCTACGGCGTGCGCCGTCAGTTCCTGTCGCTCGCGGTTCAGGGAGTTCACCTTCTGCGCCAGCGGCTCGGCCTGGGACAAATCGGGCGCGCTCAGGAGGTCATAGGCAATCATGGCCGATTCCAGCCGCCCCGCCGCGTTCAGCCGCGGCCCCAGCATGAAGCCGATGGCCGTCGCGTCCACCTTCCCCGGCACGATACTCGCGCTCTTCAACAGCGCGCGCACGCCGGGCCGCGCCAGCGCATTGAGGCGGGCGAGACCCTTCTGCACCAACGTCCGGTTCTCGTCGCGCAGCGGCGCGATGTCAGCCACCGTGCCCAGCGCGACCAGGTCTAGCAGTTCTTCTTCGTCCTTCTCTGACTGGAGCAGCGCCTGCGCCAGTTTGAACGCCAGGCCCACCCCCGATAGTTCTTTGAAAGGATAGGGGCAATCGGGACGCTTCGGGTTGACAACGGCCAGCGCCTCCGGCATTTCGTGCGCGGGGAAGTGGTGGTCGGTAATGATAAGGTCCAGGCCGCGTTGGCGTGCATAAAGGGCCTCGTCCACCGAACGGATGCCCGAATCTACCGTAATCACAAGCCCGACGCCTTGACCGGCCAATTTGCCCAACGCCTGCTCGTTGAGGCCGTAGCCTTCGTCCACCCTGTCGGGGATGTAGGGCTGCACCTTGCCGTCCAATGCCCGCAAAGCCTGCACCAGCAGGACGGTCGCGGTCACGCCGTCGGCGTCAAAGTCGCCATAGACGGCGATGGATTCGCCCCGGCGGATAGCCTGGCGGATGCGAGAGACGGCTTCGGGCAGGTCTCTCAGGAGAAAAGGATCGTGTAAGCGCAGTTCGCCCCGCAGAAAGGCGCGCGCGAGCTCCGGGTCGGCCAGGCCGCGATTGTAGAGTACCTGCGCCACGATGGGCGACGAGGAGAGGCCCCGGAGTCGGGATTGGACGGCGGGCGGCACTGGCGACTTAGCGGACTTGACGTTCCAACGCTTGCTCTTGGGCGGCACGAGAGGATTATAACCAGGATAGGGGAAAAAGGCAACGGGGGAACGGATATTTAAGACCCCCCACCCTCGCCCTCCCCCGCGTACTCGCCGCTTGCGCCCTACGGGTGCGTTCTTCCCAACACCAAGCAGGGGAGGGTAGGATAGGGGCGACTAATGATGTGGTTAGAGCCACTTCTGCTGGCGCATGAAGTTGGTGACCCAGGGAATGTCAAACCGCTTGCCCTGGTAGGCCAGATATGCGTAGTAGAGGGCCGGGATGATGGGCAGGAAGAAGAGGATCCACAGGATAAGCCCCAGGCAGCCTAGGCTGATGACCGTGAGGATCGTGAAAACGATGGCTGCCACGATCTCGTAGATGAACACGGCTACGAGGAAGCCCAGCGACTGCACGGCATGGTAGCGCTGGAAGGGCCGGTTCTTGCTTGATTCCGACAGGAGCATGATGAGGGGGACGATGATGGGGACGATGATCTGGCTGGCATAGGCGAGGGCCGACAGCAGTTTGTCGTTCTCGTTAGCCTCGGCATCCACCATCACACCCGTCGCGACCTGCTTCATCGCCTCCTGCGTTTTCACCGCGGCGGCAGACGCCATCTCTTGGGCCTTCTCCCCCGTTGTGGGTTCGGCCTTCGGCTCTGCGGGCTTCTCGCCCATCATGCCCTCCGGCGTAGGCTCTACGGGCTTCTCGCTGCCGGAGCCTTCCGTCATCGGCTTATCTTGCTCGGTCATAGTAGCCTCCTTTGCGGACTGGGCCCGCTGCCGCGAGCCCGCCTATCTATTGTAACAATCTCTCGGTACTCTGTCAATTTCAGTTTAGAGTGTAGCACGGTTGCCGCGGCTGCGCATGACCCATGCCCGACAATGGGCTGACATTCAATGTATGCCTGCGATTGCTGGCGCGCGCCCCTCGTGGTAGAATAAAACTGGAGATGATAACGATGCGGATCGTGTTCATGGGGACGCCGGAGTTTGCCTTGCCCGCGCTGGCGATGCTGGCGGACCGCTACAACGTGGTCGGCGTCTATACCCGGCGCGACAAGCCCGCAGGCCGGGGGCAAGAGGTCGCGGTATCGCCGGTAAAGGGGCTCGCGCTCGCGCGCGGGCTCCCTCTCTACCAGCCGGGGACGTTGCGCAAGCCGGAGCCGGTGGCCGAGTTGCGCGCCTTACAACCAGATTTGATCGTCGTCGCGGCTTTCGGGCTCATTCTGCCCCAAGAAGTATTGGACATCCCACGCTACGGCTGCCTCAACGTCCATGCCTCGCTCCTGCCTCGCTGGCGGGGTGCAGCGCCAGTGGCTGCGGCCATCCTCGCGGGCGACGCCGCGACCGGCTGCACGATCATGCGCATGGAGGCGGGGATTGATACCGGGCCTATCCTGGCCCAGAAAGCGATGCCCATTGCGCCCAACGATACGACGGGGAGCCTCTCCCGGCGACTCGCCCACCAGGGTGCGGAACTATTGTCGGTGACGCTACTGCGTTGGCTGGCAGGCGAGGTCAAGCCGCAGCCGCAGGATCAGGCGCAGGCCACCTACGCGCCGATGGTACGCAAAGAGGATGGGCTATTGGATTGGATACGACCGGCGGATTACCTGGCCCGGCAGGTGCGGGCCTGCCAACCGTGGCCGGGCGCATATACGACCTGGAAGGGACAACTGCTAAAGGTGTTACGGGCCCATGCTCTGGGTGGCGCGACCGCCGAGGCGGGCCGTGTCGCGATGGGGGACAATGGCGTGGCGGTTAGCACAGGTGCGGGGTTGCTTGCGTTGGATGAGGTACAGTTGGCAGGACGTCGTCCGGCGGCGATAGCCGAGTTCCTGCGGGGCGCGCGCAGCTTCGTGGGGAGTGTCCTGGGTCAATAACACCCGCGAGCATTTGCCAAACTCCGCGCTCGGTGCTATAATTTCCTCGCCAAGTAAAGGCTTGACTTTGTTGCCGGGGCGTAGCGCAGCCAGGTAGCGCACTTGAATGGGGTTCAAGTGGTCGGAGGTTCAAATCCTCTCGCCCCGACACGCTTATACAACCTGTGGTGGTTTGCCTTCTATGGCACTACCACAGGTTGTTGTTTTGTCGCCTCTTAACCTCTCGCGCCCGACGCACTTAAGTAGGTCTGCGACCACTTGATTCGGGTGCATTTCCCCCGCGTCGGTTAAGCCATGAAAAGACGGCATGAGTACAAACGAAACGACCTGACCCACCTTGACGGGTGAGCATTGGAAAGAATTAGCGAGTACGCAAGGCCGATGCCATACTGCCATCGTGCCGATGCTCAACCCATCGGGGCCAGGGCCAGGATGCGACAACATCGCTGGCCCACTTCTTTGATTATACCACAGGTCGTCAAGGCGGTTCCGCTACCTTGCCGATGTACTTGCTGCGCAAGCGGCCACCTTCCCAGGTGCGCAGGTAGGCATAAGGCCCCCACTTGCCAATCATCTTCAGTTCCACATGGCCGGTAATGACCTACGCCGTGTGCACGCGGAAGCGCGCCACCCTGGATGGGACACTATGACGCTGGCCGCGCCGCACCAAAAGCCCTACAAGGCCCGTTCCTGGCCTTACAGGTGACTTCTCTATACCTCGCGTACTCGCTCATTCTTTCCAATGCGGCCCGATTTGCGGACAGTGAACGTGCGTGCTACAGTGCGCCCGATAATAACGTCGGGCGGTGTGCCAACACCCCCGACACGGCCAAGCCAGAGCAGACGGCTTTCGTATTTGCCGCGCAACCAAGTGGCTCCGCGGTGACGATTCAGACCGCCACAGGCGGGCGCGTGCCCCAACGTTGCAGCATCCGCCAGTGATAGGCCCAGACGACGGCAGAGATCAGAAACGCAGCAACCCAACTGCCGGTTGTCGTCCAGTGGTTTGCCGCCAACCCTGTACCCATCACGCCTGTCGCCAACCGCGCTACACCGACGCTGGCGGTCATGAGCATCGCCATCACCGCCAGACAACTGACGCTGAAGAGGTAGAACCGATGCCAGGGATCCAATGCACCACGGATGCCCGGCGCAGGGAGGAGCGCGATGACCTGCCGCCAATGAATGAGCCAGAAGACTGCTCCGGCCACGGCCACGCCCAGCGCGGCGGCCATCTCCCGGCGCACGCTGCCATCCCCACTCGCCAGGGAGAAGAGGGTGACAGCCAGGCCGACGAGGCCCGTGTACGTTGCCGCCAGTGTGACGGCAGAGATGGAATAGAGGTAGAAATACAACACATCGCACCTCGCTATGACATTCCACGCAACCACTAGCGTCGCACAACGGATGCCGGGGTTGGCCCCAATGTGCGACGGATATTGGGCCGAGCCCGCAGGCCGAACCGCCAGCCCACCGCGCCGATGAAAAAAAGGTAGCGATAATCGTTCAGTCGCTTGAACCAACGGGCCGCGCGCCCGCCGACGCGAAGACGCGCGACGATGGCCGCACCGCTGCGCCCTCCCAGGCTAATCAACGCGCCCTTCAGGTGAGGCCGGTAAGCCTCTCGCGAGCGGTTCTCCAGAGCGGCCAGGATATTCCTGGCGACGTGCTCGCCCTGTTGCCGCGCGAGTTGGGCCGAGGGCATGGTCGGCGCGCCCGTGTGCGGGTCAATGACCCAGGCAGCATCACCCACGACATAGACCTCCGGATGGCTGGGCACGGCGAGGGTCGGATCAACCACGATCCGGTTGGCCTGGCCTCGTAGCAGCGCATTGGCGTCTCCTACCTCCCGCGCACGCACGCCCCCCGTCCAGATGATGAGCCCGCCCTCCACGCTGGAACCGTCGGCCAGCAGAAGACGTCTGGCCTGTGCTTCGGTCACAGGAAGCCCGCAGCGTACCTCCACCCGCGCGGCTTTCAAGGTGCGCGTCACGGTATCTATCAGCCAGGGATCGCTCCCCGGCAAGAGCGTGGGCGCGGCCTCTACGATAACGACGCGCGGCTCAGCGGGCGACAGGCCATAGGCTGCGGCCAAGGTTGCGGCGCGCTCGGCTAACTCCGCCGCGATCTCTACGCCCGACCAGCCACCGCCGCCGATGACGAACGTCAGGAGCGCGCGTCGGGGGCCCGGCTCAAGTTCGTGGGCAGCGACGGCAAACTGGCGCTCAACGGTCGCCCGAATAGCCACCGTATCGCCTATGCTCTTGAGCGTTAGGGCGTGCTCCTTTAACCCTAGGATGTTGTAGAAGGCCGTCGTACTCCCTACTGCGATCACCAGGTGGTCGTAGGTGATAAGGCCCCGATCCGTGTGCACCGCGCGCCCGATAAAATCCACCTCTAGCACCTGCGCCTGGCGAAAGGCAATCCCACGGCCCTGCAGAAGCCCGGCGAGAGGGATCATCACCTCTTCCGGCGCGACGTGCCCCGCGGCGGCTTCCGGTAACTTCCCTTGCAGCAGGTGATAGTTACGCCGGTCTATCAATACGATCTCGTGCTGGGGATGGCGGTCCGCGTGGCGTGCCAGGTGCAACGCCGCGGCCAGGCCACCAAACCCTGCGCCAAGGATGACGGTGCGGGTTGTCTTTTGTGTTAAAGGTTTCATCACTATCCTCCCCGGCAGGTCTGGCCGCCGGTGCCATTCTGTGTAGTCCGTTCCGTTTTGTGTAATATTTCTCATATCTATCAGCATTATAGCACCGATTGGCCCTGTTGTCAACGTTTTTGTGGGATGTTTCACAAATTTTAAGGTACAAAAAGCCGTTGGTTGGACACCAACGGTAATCGGCCAGGAAGCCCGCATAGTAAGGGCGGTTCGCCGATACGCCTGCCGTCTCGCACCCTGTGCC
>JADYZS010000342.1 GCA_020853075.1 Anaerolineae bacterium
ACACCCGCATCCCACCGTGGCGGGCGACGATGACTTCGGGCACGGTGGACATCCCCACCGCATCCCCGCCGAGCGCGCGCAGGAAACGGACCTCTGCCGGTGTTTCAAACGTGGGGCCGCCGAGTCCGACGTAGATTCCGTGGTGCAGCGTTAGGCCGAGGCCGCGCGCCACGCGCGCGGCCAACGTGCGCAATTCGGGGTCATAGGCCGGCGTCATATTCACGAAGCGCGGCCCCAAGGAGGGGTCGTTGGGGCCGCGGAGCGGGTTGTGCCCGGTCAGCGTAGTGAGGCCAACGTGGTCGGTGATGACCATAAGGTCGCCCGCGCGGTAAGCAGGATTCAGCCCGCCGGCGGCGTTGGTCACGATGAGGGTAGTGATGCCGAAGGCGCGCATGATCCGTACCGGCAGCGTGACCTGCTCCATGCTATAACCTTCATAATAGTGGATGCGGCCTTGCATCACCAACACGGCTTTGCCCGCCAGCCAGCCGATAACCAGGCGACCCGCGTGCCCCGGTACGGTGGATGGCGGGAAGTGGGGTACTTGATCAAAGGGGATGATGGTCGCCTCTGACACCTCAGCGGCCAGCGCGCCCAGGCCGGAGCCTAGAATGAGGCCGATGGTAGGGCGATGTGGGGTTCGCTGGCGGATATCATCGGCAGATTCTGCAAAGTGCTGGCGAGTGAACACAGGCAGACAAGCCTCCGGGAGTTGTCGGTAGTTGCGTTGCAGGCCCGACGCCTGTAAAGACGGCCAGGCGGAAAGGAAAGTTCCCGCAGAGAGGCCACCGGATAAAATCCGACGGCGGCAAGGCGATTCTAGCCCTCCACCTCACCCGCGGCCTGGGCATACACCTGCGTCGTGGAGATGTTGGCATGGCCGAGGAGTCGTTGCACCTCGTGCAGACCTGCCCCTTCGCGCAGCAGATGGGTGGCGAAGGAGTGGCGCAGCGTGTGGGGCGTCACCTCAGCCCGAATCCCTACGGCCTTGACGTATCGCTTGATGATGAGCCACAGCCCCTGACGGGTGAGGCGCTGGCCGCGATGGTTGAGAAAGAGAGCCTTTTCGTCCGAGGCCGGCAAGAGCGACGCTCGGCCTTTTTGCAGGTAAGCGCTGAGGGCTTGGGCTGCCCGCAGACCCAACGGCATGATCCGTTCTTTTCGGCTCCTGCCCAACGTAGAACAACGGACGTGGGGCGGATTCAGGCTGGCATCGTCCACGTCTAGCGCAATCAACTCGGAGACGCGCATACCGGTCGCGTACAAGACCTCTAGCAATGCTTTATCCCGCAAGAACTTCGGCGTCGTCCGCTTGCCGGGTTCGGCCAACAGGCGTTCCACCTCGTCATGGGAGATGGAACGGGGCGTGTGCTTCTTGACGGCAGGGGAATCCAGTGTAGCGGTGGGGTCTTCAGATACTAGGCGCCGTTCCTTGAGGTAGTGAAAGAATGACTTCAGCGCGGCTACCTTGCGGGCTACGGTAGAAGAGGTATATTCGCGCTCCTTCAAGTATAGCACGTAGTTGACGACCAGGTCCTTGTTCACTGTGGCCCAGGGAGGCTCTGCCTGGCTACCGATGCCCACCACCTCCTGGCGAAGATAGGCTGCGAACTGGGCTAGATCGTTGCGATAGGCAGCGATGGTGTTAGCGGAGTAGCCTTTCTCGCGCTGCAAGAAGCCGAGGAACGCCTCTATTTGTCGTTCCATCCAACCTCCTCCTGACTGTGAACTGCCTCACCGCGGGAAGCGGCCCTCACCGCCCGTACTTCCTGTTTCATTCTACCATAGGTTTGCTCAAAAGCAAGCATCTGGATTCGGGCGGGGCCTTAATTAAACCCCGGGCGTCTCTTGACGGCTTGTGTCAACCTGTGGCATATTGTGCGTACATAAGGAAGATGGACACGATGCCTGACAACGATGCCGCACAAATTCCGAACAGCGATAACTACCTGGACGATCTGGAGGACACAGAGCAAGACCTTCAAGGTGGCCTCCTGACTATCTTCTCCCAGACTGCCCGGCATTGGCCCTTGGATGCGCTTACGAACCGCACCTTTCACTTCGGCGCGCAGGTGCTGGCTCGCCTGGGCGCTTTTGACGGGCCCGGGTCGGAGCCGCTCAAGGAGATGATAAAAAGAGGTATCACACAGGTATTATTGGACGCAGCGGCCCGTGCCGGGCGGTTCCACAGCAAAGGTTATCTCCGGGAACTGGATGCCCATTCGCCCTTTCGCTTTTCGTTCCTGAGCAGGCTACGCAGGAGGCTTGCCCGCCAGGGCACGTCGCTGATGACGCTGGTGGAGGTATTTGCAGCGCCTCTAACCATCCCCCAAGGGGGGAGAGGAGCCCCATCTCCCCTCACCCCAGCCCTCTCCCCTTCGGGGAGAGGGAAGGCCGCGAAGCGTCCCGCACGCGGGGGTGAGGGGCGAGATCGCTTCTCCGCTTTTGATCCTTCTAGCGGCAGCCCAAGGGTTAAGGCATGACCCTCGCCTACGTCGCGCTGGCCTGGCTCCTCGGCCTCTTTGTTGCCCATGCCGCGTGGGAAGGGGGCATCGCCGGCTGCGGGAGGTTCCCTCTCCTGGCCTGGGCCGCGGCTGCGAGCGTTCTTCTGATCTCTGCTCTGCTTCCTCGCCTCCGGCCACCATATCGCTTCTTCTCCCTTCTTAGTCTCGCTTTCCTCCTTGGCTCCGCGCGCTATGTGACCGCACCCCTCAATCCTTGTTTCGGCCCCCACGACCTCGCCGCCTACAATGGCACCGCCGAAGAGCCCCGCTGGCTGACCGTCACAGGCATCGTGGACGATTTCCCCGACGTGCGCGACCGGATCACGCTCCTGCGGCTGCGGGCAGAATCGGTTGAGATAAGAGGCCAGGTACGGCCCGTGCGCGGTCTGGTGCTGGTGCAGGCTCCGCGCTACCCGGCCTATCGCTACGGCGATGGGGTGCGCGTCCGCGGTGTGCTGGAGACACCGCCTGACCTCGCGGGCTTCTCCTACCGGGAGTACCTGGCGCGGCAGGGTGTCTATTCCCTCCTGCGCTACCCGACTATTGAAGTGACCGGACAGGGGCGGGGTGTTCCCTGGCGGGCTGTGCTACTGCGTCTTAAGGAAGCGAGCGCGGAGACGTTATCCCGCCTCCTCCCTGATCCTTATGCGGCGCTGGCGAAGGGGATGCTTCTGGGGATTGAATCGGGCATCCCTGACCAGGTGGATGAGGACTTCCGCCGGACGGGGACGACCCACGTTATCGTCATTTCCGGCAGCCAGGTCGCGCTCCTGGCGGGAGTGGTTTATTTCCTGGCGCGGCGAGCCTGCGGCCAACGACTCGCCCTCTATCCGGCGGCGACCGGCATCCTTCTTTACACGATATTGGTGGGCGGCGACCCGCCGGTAGTGCGCGCGGCTATCATGGGGCTCCTTTATATGTTGGCGCAGCATGTCGGCAGGCCAACCACTGGCATTATCTCTCTCTCGGCTGCCGCGCTTCTGATGACATTAGCGAACCCCCTCGCGCTGTGGGATGCCGGCGCGCAACTCAGTTTTGCCGCTACCGCCGGCCTCATCCTCGTCGCTCCGCGGCTTCAGCGGGGGTGCAGCCGCGCCTTCGCGCGTCGCTTACCACCGGGCCGTGGTCTCCGGCTTCTGCAAGATTCCGCTGCGTTCCTCGCGTTGACGCTGGCCGCGCAGGTCACCACCGCGCCCATCATCGCCTATTATTTTGGCCGTCTGCCCCTGATCTCGCTCCCCGCCAACTTCCTTATCTTGCCCGCGCAGCCTTTCATCCTGGAAGGCGGCACGGTGGCCTTGCTCCTGAGACTTCTCGGTCTTGCGCCCCTGGCTCAACTGGCGGCATACGTCCCCTGGCTGGCGCTGGTCTGGACGGTTGGCATCGTGGAGGCATTGGCAAGGGTCCCCGTGCTGGATCTGGGGCGGCCCGCAGCCGGTTGGGTGTGGGCAGCCTACGGCGCGCTGGGCCTCTGGCTGGCGTGGGATCGGGTGAAGGAGCCACTCTCGCGCCTGGTAGCGACGTTGAGACCGCGCCAGGGCACAGCCATGCTGGTGGCGGGCACTGTGGTCATCGCTATCGCCGCGTGGGTCTCCGTGCTACAACTCCCCGATGGCCGCCTCCACGTTCGCTTCCTGGACGTGGGCGAAGGCAACGCGACCCTCATCACGACGCCCGATGGCCGTCACGTGCTGATTGACGGCGGGCCGGGGCCCAAGACCCTGAGCGCGGCCCTGGGGCGCGCGCTCCCCTTCCGCGACCGGCAACTGGAATTGGTGGTGCTGACGCGAGCGGAGAGGGGCCATCTGGATGGGCTGGTGCCTTTGGCCGGTCCCTATCGCATCACCCAGGTATTGCAGCCGCTTGGGGAAAAGGAGACGCTGGCATACAACGAGTGGCGACGGCGGTTGAGGGTGCAGAACATCCCCATCTTGCGGGCGGAGCCGGGATTGCGGGTGGAGTTGGGCCGCGGCGCGGTGCTGGATCTGTTGGGGCCGGGGGGCGCGGGCGATCCCTTAACCGTGCGCGTCGCCTGGGGGCACGTCTCTTTTCTTTTCTCAGAGTTGGACGAGGAAGGGGAATCACGCCTGCTGGCAGGCGGCTGGCCTATCGCTGGCGCGGTACTGCGGGTGCCCCGCCAGGGGAGCGCAGACGCGTCCGGCCCGCGTTTCCTGGCCGCGGTCAACCCCCTATTGGCCGTTATCTCAACGGGTAAAGACAACCCTCACGGCCATCCGGCGGCGGAGGTCTTGGAGCGATTGGAGGGAGTCGGGGCGCAGGTTTTGCGTACCGACGAGAGGGGCACGGTTGAGGTGATTACCGACGGCGCGCGGCTATGGGTGCGGACGAGGCAATAGTTGGCCGATGAACGCGCCTCCTTGTTCATTACCAACCCTTCTCTTCCTCTGCTTCCTCACCCACCACCCGCGCGCCGCGCCGGGGATTCGCGTTGGGCGGCGGTATGCCGGGCAGCATGTTCGGGC
>JADYZS010000343.1 GCA_020853075.1 Anaerolineae bacterium
CACCAGCGCAAGCCCTGCGGTCAGCGCCAAGACCAGACGAATCGGCAGGTCTAGTTTCTCGCGCAGCCCTGCGCCTACCACGCCCACGTTGGGCGGGTCTAAAAGAAAGACCTGGGCCCCCTCCGCACCCAGTTGCGCAAAGAAGCGTGCATTATCCTCTTGTAGCGTCTTGACGACGGCATCGGCAATGAGCCGTAATTGGCCGGGGTCGCCCCAGATGACATTCACCGACAGGATGCGGTGCAGTTTGCCCGATTGGGTACTCCCCTGGATGGCCCCCGCCGGAACCTGGATAGGGTTCGGCTCGCGAGCCAATCTATCGCTCACAGCCTGGGCGAAGGCCGCGCTCTTCACTACCTCGCTGAAGTCGTCCACCAGGTATTCGGAGGTGAGGTAGGTGTAATAACGGTCGTAGTTGTACGTATTCGGTCGCAGCGGCTCCGGCACGATGCCCATGCTGAACCGCATGGAAGCGTAATACTGGGGTGAGCGCGACGGGCGCAGGAAAAGCGACGCGAGCAGGACGATAGCAACCAGCGCCACCGGCAGCCACCAACGTCGCCATACAATAACAAAGTATTGACGCAGTTCCATAGCGGCCTGTTCCCTACCCGCTCCTATGTGTTGCTCTGCACGAAGCGCATGAACTCAGTCCGAAACCGCGCCGGCTGAAACTGTTCGGCGTGGGAGCGGATGGCTGAGGGGTCAAAGCCCATGGCGTTGCAGCGCCGCACGGCCTCGGCCAACGCCGAAGGTTCGGCCTTGTGGAAAAAGGTTCCCGTCAGGCCTTCTTGCACCGTATCCAACGCGCCGCCAGCGGCATAAGCAACCACCGGACGGCCACACGCCATGGCTTCTACCGGCGCGATGCCAAAATCTTCTTCACCGGGGAAGATGAACGCCCGGCAGCCGCGATAGAGGCGCAGCAGTTCATCATTGTCCACCCGTCCGCGAAATTCTACGGTGGGCCCGGCAAGAGAGCGCAACTGGCCCCGATCGCGGCCATCGCCCACGATAACCAGGGGCAAGCGTAGTTCGTTGAACGCCTGCACCGCTAGATCAATGCGTTTATAGGGGATGAGACGAGACACAATCAGATAATATTCACCCGGCGGCTCTCGCCCTGGCGTAAAGTGCTCCACGGCAACTGGCGGATAAATGACGGTGCTCTCGCGACGATAATACTTCGCTACGCGTGCCTGTACCGCGCGGGAGATAGAGGCAAAAACATCAACCCGGTCGGCAGCCGACCTGTCCCACAAGCGCAGATAAGTCAGGAAGGGACGCAGAACCCAGTCGGCAATGCGCCCGATACCTTCACGCGCCCGGTAGTTGGCGTAACTCCAGACGTAGCGGGTCGTGGTCAGACAATAGCAGAGATGTCGCGTACCCGGTGGCGTGATCACTCCGTGACAAAAGCCGCTCTTAATGCTGATGACGAGATCGTAGCCAGATAGGTCAAACTGCTCAAAAGCGAGAGGGTATAACGGCAGGAAAGGCTGGTGATTTCTCTTGACCAGCGGCCAACGATCAAGAAAACTGGTGCGAATGTCCCATTGCCGGTACGCGGGGGGCATGAACTCGCGCCAGTAAATACTTGTGTAGATGGGGGCCTCAGGAAATAACTCGTGCACTACCTCAAGCACATACTCAGCACCGCCCATCTGGTTCAGCCAGTCATGGACGACGGCGACTTTCACGCGCCTGGGCCCCTCCTCGCGTTGGTCTATTGCAACGTGGGGCAACCTTATGTGGTTGCCCATGCCTGGGCAGCCGTGCAGGGCCGGCCCTACGCACCGCTGTAGAGGTGAAAATGTCCTATTTCCGTCGGGCCTGGATCAGACGCTTCACTTCCCCAGGCTCGGCGTGTCGGCCTGACGCTTTCTTAGAAAAGACCAGGTCCGAATCAACTTTGACCTCAAACACACCACCATCCGCGGGGACCAGGATCAAAGATTTGATCTCCATTTCCCACGCGTCTAACAATTCGGCAGTGAGACTCACCGCCCGGGGGCCGTAGTGTCAGACGGCACAATAGGTAATCTCTATCTTCATGGCGGTCTCCTATGCTCCTATCCTGGTCAGACTTGCCTTTGTCCGGTAGAGATTATGCCATAGGCCGATGGAAAAGACAAGGAGTTGAGTACATTCCAATCAAGACGACGTTTCGGGCACGGCGACAGCCCTTATCGCCGTGTCCCGGTTCAGCAGGATGAGCAACCCCGCAATGGTCAACAGCCCGCCCAACCACTCTTGCCAGGAGGGAATAGTGCTCAGAAAGAGCCAACTGTACAGCACCACGAAAAGGGGCTGTGCAGCCGTGATGACACTGGCGCGCGAGATCGGCAGGCGACGGTAGGCGTAATAGAGGAGTGTAACACTGAGGAAGGGTCCGAAGAACCCGCCTGCTGCTGCGTAAAGGAGGCTGAGACCCGAGGGCACCTGCCAATCCCCCATCGCTACCCCATACAGCCCCACAAAGAAGCCGGTAAAGAGGGCACGCAGACCCACCAGGCTGGCCGGATGCACGTCGGCCACGGCGGACTTCGCGATGACGTTGCTGATGGAGAACGATGTGGTGTCTGCCAGAGCCAGGAGGATGACCAACCAAATCGTGGGGCCACCCTGCCAGGTGAGCGCGAAGATACCGCCCATAGCCAGCACCACCCCCAGCCATTCGCGCGAGCCGAGGCGCTCGCCTAAAATAAGCATACCGATAGCGAGGGTCACTATCGCGCCCCACACCGACAGAAAACCCACGGTGGAAGGATCCGCCAGACGGATTTGCTCATAGAAGGCAAGGATAGATATGCAGTTGAACGCGGCCACCAGAACGATCCTCAGCCCGAAACGGCGCAGTTGGTGGCCGAAGGGTGGCAGCCCGCGCGCCCGGTTGTAGGCCCATGCGCAAGCGAAGGCGGCAGCGTACCAAACCAGGCCAAAAACCATCTGCGATGAGCCTTGCAGACCTAACTTGGAAAAGATAAAGGTGCTGGCCATGCACGCGGCAGAGACTACGGCCAACGCGCTCCCCTGGTATTCTCGCCAAGAAGAACGAATAGAAGTCATGTTTCCCGTTTTACCACGATTGAGGGATGTCGTAAATGACACGCGTCAGTAGCATAAATAATGGAGTGATTGTACGACACAACGTTCTCAGGCACAAATAGTCTGGTTGTGAGACCGCGGATCGTCAGCGGCTGTCCGCGGTCTGCGTTCTATCCGACGATTTTCCTACGCGCCGTGGATGTGAGATAATGCACTTCTGACAAGGCACGACGAGAGAGGAGTCGTAAGAAAGAAACGATGAAAGACGGGGAGATTCACGTTGCGATTGCGATTCTACGCGAAATCACCAGGGCATGGATCGCTCCTTACGTTACCGAGTTGTCACAAGGGTCTCGTGATCCTTTTCGCATCCTTATCGCCACGATTCTCAGCCTGCGCACGAAAGACACGACCACCGCGGTGGCCGCGCCGCGCCTCTTTGCTTTGGCTGCTACGCCTGAGACAATGCTACATTTAGCGCCGCGCCAGATTGAAGAAGCCATCTATCCCGTCGGCTTCTATCGCACCAAGTCCCGAAACATCCTGGCGGTGTGCCAGGAGTTGCTGGAAAGATACGACGGTCGCGTGCCGGATGAGATAGACGAATTACTGACCTTAACCGGCGTGGGGCGCAAGACGGCTAACCTGGTCGTGACCCTGGGCTATGGCAAACCCGGCATCTGCGTGGATACCCACGTCCACCGGATCACCAATCGCTGGGGTTATGTCACGACAAGGACGCCTGAAGAGACAGAAATGACCTTACGCGCCAAGTTGCCAACCGAGTATTGGATAGAGATCAACGATCATCTAGTCGCGCTGGGGCAGAACATCTGCCATCCGACATCGCCTAAGTGTAGTATATGCCCCCTCTACCCCTATTGTGACCGCGTCGGTGTGACCCATAGCCGGTAACTCGCAGGCTAAATCAGGATAAATCGCCGGTCAATCCCGCGGCAGGTCAAACCGATTGGTCGTCCTGGCTGGCTATGGTATAATGGCAGACACGGTGGGGTGTACTGTTGGATTATGTCTATCATTGTTGGTGAGAATCTTGCCCGGGCCTACGGAGCACAGGACGTCTTCTCTGGTGTCTCCATCAGCATCGCCCACGGCGACCACGTGGGGTTGGTGGGGCCCAACGGCCACGGCAAGACAACGCTTCTAAAGATTATCGCCGGGCTAGAGGAACCTGGCGCGGGCACGATTTTCCGGCAGCGGGGGCTACGCATCGGTTATCTGCCGCAGGACCCGCCACCCGCTGGCGAGGAAACGCTGCACGGCTCGGTGCAGGCCGTCTTCGCCGGCCTGCGCCAGCGTCAGACTGAACTGGACGCGATGGCCCAGCAACTCTCGCAGCCGGGTGCCGACGCGACGCTCCTGGCGCGCTATGGCGAATTGCAGCACGCGTTTGAGCACGCGGGGGGCTATACCTACGAAACGCGCATCGCCCAGGTGCTGGGCGGCCTCGGTTTCCAGACGGACGAATACGACAAGCCTTTGGCCCATCTCAGCGGCGGTCAACGCACGCGCGCTCTCCTGGCAAGACTGTTGCTGGAGGAGCCTGACCTCCTTCTCTTGGATGAGCCGACGAACCACCTGGATCTCTCCGCCCTGGAATGGTTGGAGGAAACGCTGCTGACCTGGAAAGGGAGTATGGTGGTCGTCGCCCACGATCGCTATTTTCTGGATAAGGTTGTGACCAAGATCTGGGACATGGCCAGTGGAAAGCTGATGGCTTATCGCGGGAACTACTCGGCCTACGCGCAACAGCGAGAGGAGCGCATCGCCCGACAGATGGAAGAATGGGAAGAACAACAGGAGCAGATCGCCAAGACGGAGGATTTCATACGCCGGAATATGGCGGGCCAAAGATCCAGAGAGGCGAAGGGACGCCTGCGCCGCCTGGAACGGTTCAAGGAAACCGAACTGATAGAGCGGCCACGGGAACAACGCACCATCCGGCTCAACCTGACAACCGACGTGCGCAGCGGCGACCTGGTGCTGCGGACGAAAGGCCTCCTCATCGGCTATGACAAAGGAGACGCGCTATTCCGCTGCCCGGATCTAGAATTGCTGCGCGGCGAACGGGCCTCGCTCATCGGCCCCAACGGCGCGGGCAAGACCACCTTCCTCAAAACTATTTTGGGCGACGTCCCACCGCTGGCCGGGCACGTCCGGCTGGGCGCCAGCCTCAGACTGGGTTACATGGCACAAGCCCATGCCAGCCTTCGCCCCAACCAGACGGTGCTTGATAGCATCCTGGAGATTGAGAACTTGCCCCTGGCCCAGGCGCGCTCCTTCTTGGGCCGTTACCTTTTCAGCGGCGATGACGTTTTTAAGACCATCGGCGTGTTGAGTGGCGGCGAGCGCAGTCGCATCGTCCTCGCCCGGCTGACGTTGCAAGGGGCGAATTTCCTCCTTTTGGATGAGCCGACGAACCATCTGGATATCGCCTCTCAGGAGATTCTGCAGGAGGTACTGGCAGAGTTTCCCGGCACGATCCTTTTGGTCTCCCATGACCGCTACCTGGTGAGGGCCTTAGCCACCCAAATCTGGCTGCTGGAAAAGGGCGAATTGCGCTGGTACAAAGGCGGTTACGACCTCTACCTGACGCAGCGGGCATTGGAGCGAGAGGCAGAGAAGGAGAAAACGACCCGCGCGGCCTCTCAGATGGTTGATGAGGAGCGCGAGCGTGCGCGCCGGGAGCGGCGCGAGCGTAAAACTCAGGAGCAGCGCGCCCTGCAAGCAGAAGAATTAGAGAGCGTCATCACGAGTCTGGAGGAACGTCTGGCGCAGTTGGAGCACGATCTGGCCTCCGCCAGCGTCGCCGCGGACGTGGAGCGGGTGCGCGTGTTGAGTGGCGAATACGCACGGCTGCAGGCCGAGCTGCACCACCGGATGGAGGAGTGGGCTGCACTGGCGGAGGTAGCCGGTTAGACTATGCCCTACGTGATCGGTCTCACGGGCAACATCGGCACAGGTAAGAGCACGGTGCTGGCCCACCTGGCAGAGTTGGGCGCACGGGTGATTGATGCCGACAAGGTAGCCCACGAGGTCATTCTACCCGGTGGGCTCGCTTACGATGCAGTTCTGGCAGCCTTCGGCCCTGGTATCCTGGCTGCCAGTGGACGTATAGACCGGACTAAGTTGGGGGCCATCGTCTTCGCCGACCCGCAGGCGCTGGCGCGCCTGGAGAGCATCGTCCACCCTGCCGTCTTTGCCCGTACGCAGGAGTTGATAGCGGCTGCTAAAGAGGCAATCGTTGTCATTGAAGCCATCAAACTCCTGGAGTCGGGGATG
>JADYZS010000344.1 GCA_020853075.1 Anaerolineae bacterium
GACATGATACCCTCCTGTTGGTTTCCCTTTTAGAGGTCTATCATGTCAGCTTACCACAATCTGCTTCGGATGTTAAGGTGCTATCTCCCTAAAAACTGTCCGCCCTTCAACCCAAAGGGGAGAGGGTAGGGTGAGGGGAAAGGTCGCTGAGAGTTGAGTCACCTAAGCCCTTACCCGCTCTTTAATCCAAATCTACAACAGGTTAAGGGCTAGGGAAACAAAAGCGCATCTCCGGCCATAAGGAATCCCCCATGCCCAAGATCACCATGATCGGCGCGGGCAGCGTCGTCTTCACCAAGAACCTCCTGGGCGACATGCTCAGTTATCCTGAGTTGCAGGACGCTACCTTCGCCCTCCACGACATAAACCCCGAACGCCTGGATGCAGCCGAACGGATGGCACAATGGACAGCCCAGGCTCTGGGGGCTCATCCTAAACTGGAAATCCACCCGGAGCGCAAGGCAGCCCTGGAGGGGGCCGACTACATCATCAATACGATCCAGGTGGGGATGCTGGATGCCTGGCTGCGAGATTGGAAAATCCCCCGAAAGTACGGGTTGCAGCAGACCGTCGCTGATACGCTGGGCATTGGCGGCATCTTCCGGGCCCTACGCACCATCCCGGTGATGCTGGGCATCGCCGCCGACATGCAGCAATCGTGCCCGCAAGCCCTCTTCCTCAACTATACGAACCCAATGGCGATGCTAACCTGGGCGATGTACAAGGCGACGCCCATCAAGGTCGTCGGTCTGTGTCACAGTGTCCAGGGGACGAGCCGCCGCCTTGCCGAGTACATCGGCGCGCCCTATGAAGAGATCACCTACGTCAGCGCGGGCATCAACCACCAGGCCTGGCTCCTGCGCTTTGAGTGGAGAGGGGAAGACGCCTATCCCCTCTTGCGCCAGGCGATGGCGAAGCCGGAGATAACCGCGCGGGACACGGTACGCTTTGAACTCTTCCGGCGGCTCGGCTATTTCGTCACCGAATCCAGCGAGCACAACGCGGAGTACGTCCCTTATTTCCTGAAGCGCGAGGAATTGATCCGGCGCTTCAACATTCCCGTGGACGTTCTGGAAACCAACATCGGCTTGATGAGGGAGTATTTCGCCGATACGTACGAGAAACTGAAGCGCGGCGAGCCTTTTGACATCCGGCGCAGCCACGAGTATGCACCACAGATCATCCACGCTATGGAGACCGATACCCCATTTCTCTTCTACGGCAACGTGGAGAACACCGGCTTGATTGAGAATCTGCCGCGCGGCTGTTGTGTGGAGGTGCCAGTCGTGGCGCAACGGAGCGGGCTTCACCCCTGCCACGTGGGCGAATTGCCACCGCAGTTGGCTGCTATTAACCGTACCAATGTCAACGTGCAGGAATTGGCGGTACGCGCCGCTTTAGAGGGGAAGCGCGAGCACGTCTATCACGCCGCGATGCTGGACCCCAACGCCGCCTCTATGCTCTCGCTGGACGAAATCTGGGCGCTGGTGGACGAACTCATCGCCTCGCACGGGGAACTTATGCCGGAAGCGATCAGGACGTAAATGCCTCCGCTGCGTGTCCTCACCTACAATGTCCACCATTGGCAAGGTACAGAAGGCCAGGTGGACGTGGCAAGAGTGACCGGGGTCATTCGTGCCACAGAGGCCGACATCGTTGCCCTGAACGAGGTCTATCACCCCGTCAGCCTGCCCGAAGTGGAGGGACCACCGCTGGCGGCGATGGCGCACTCGCTTGGTATGGAGTATGCCTTCGGCCCGGCCTTGCCCCAGAAGACCTTCGCGGGGAGCGAAGCATCCTACGGCAATGCGCTCCTGAGCCGCTACCCCATCCTGGCCTATGCCACCCACCGGCTGACTCCGGTAGAAGGGCGCGAGCCACGCTCTCTGCTGGAAGTGCGAGTCCTCCCCCCGTCGGGCAAGGCATTCACCCTCTACGTGACTCATCTGGACTACAAATCCGAGGAAACGCGGCTGGCACAGGCCAGCGGCCTTCTCCTGTGGACGGGTCGGGACCGGGGGCGTCTGCACCTTCTCCTGGGTGATCTGAACGCGCTGGCCCCCGGTGACTACGCAGGGCAACAGGAACCGTGGCCGGCTTTAGAAGCGGCCATCGGTGAGCCGGGCCGCCGCCTGGATGAGCCGAGGGTCGTCCCGCGCCTTCTGCGCGCGGGCTACGTGGATGCCTTCGCTGCCAGGGGGCAGGGCGCAGGCGAGACCTACTCTACAACCAGACCCTTGGTTCGCATTGATTACATCTTCATCCCCGAAGCAGAGCACGAAGTTCTGCGTTCTTGCCAACGTTGGGATGCGGGTGCGGCTCGCGTCGCCTCCGACCATTTCCCGGTCCTGGCCGAGTTAGATTTGTAATGGGGGCTACGGCAATCAGCATTTAGTGTGATATAATACAATTGATTCTTCCTCCTCCTTTGCTCACGAGCGGCGGGGTTTCCCAGGACCTCGCCGTTCGTGCTTTAATCTGTGCGCGATTTGCTGAACGCAGCGAGTTATGATATAATCTTCTTTGCAAAAGCGGGAGCAGGCGCCAGGGGCGGGCCCAGCGTGGCTCCGGCGAAAGAAGAAGGAGGCAGGCGTGACCTTAACCAAGACCGAGAAAGGCACGATCATTCAGCAATACCATCATCACGAGAGCGATACGGGCTCACCTGAGGTCCAGGTAGCCCTGCTCACAGCCCGCATCAACCAACTCATCGATCACCTGAAAATGCACAAGCACGACGAGCATTCTCGCCGAGGCTTGCTCAAACTGGTAGGCCAGCGGCGGAGACACCTTGCCTATCTGAGTCACAAGGACAACCAAAGGTATCGGGAGTTAATTGAGCGGTTGGGCCTGCGAAAGTAGCCTGCTTTTCTCCGATGAGTAGATGTGGCAGCGGCTTGCCCATCTACTCGTCGTTTTAGGGCCCATCATTTTTAGCCGGGCCGGAGGCGCAGGAATTGGGGAGTGATGCTGACGTTGAATTCCATTTGCGTCGGAATCAGTCCCCAGTCCCTGACCTCTTGGCCCGCTGGCATTCCTTAGCGACAGAGCATCAGGAGTGAGCCGAGTATCCTGCCCATGCTCTGTCGTGCCATCTGGTCTGGAGGTATTACTTTACCATGCAGAAGCACCAGTTCACCGCTCATATCGGCGAACACGAGATCATCATTGAGACAGGAACCCTGGCCCAACAGGCCGGGGGCGCTGTCACCGTCCGCTGTGGCGAGACCGTTGTCCTCGCCACCGCCACCGCCACCCGCACACCCCGCACAGGCATAGATTTCTTCCCCCTCAGCGTAGATTACGAAGAGCGGATGTACGCCGCGGGGAAAATCCCTGCCAGTTTCTTCCGTCGCGAAGGAAGGCCCAGCGAGCAGGCCATCCTCCTTTGTCGTCTGGTAGATCGTCCTCTGCGCCCCCTCTTTGCCAAGGGCCTGCGCAACGAGGTGCAGATCGTCCTCACTTCTCTTTCCTCCGACGAAGAGAACTTCATAGACATTCTTTCCATCATCGGCGCATCCGCCGCGCTCCACATCTCCAATATACCCTGGGGCGGGCCTGTGGGGGCAGTGCGTGTGGGCCAGATTGACGGCGAATTCGTCTTTAACCCCACCGACACGCAAAGGGAGAATAGCACCCTGGACCTGCGTCTGGCAGGCACCGCCGATGCTATCCTCATGGTAGAGGCCGGCGCCAACGAGATCCCAGAGGACGTGATGCTGGAGGCGTTGCGCCGCGGCCACGAGGCCATGCAAGACGTCATCCGAGTGCAGAACGAGATGCGGGAGAAACTGGGAAAACCGAAATCGGAGTTCCCCGTTTTCCTCCCCAGCGCCGCAGCCAAGGAAGCCGTCAAGGCCCAGGTCGCTACCCGCCTGAGCGAGTTCCTTGCCACCACATCCTTCAAGGCCGAGCGCAACGAAGGCCTGGACGCCTTCCAACAAGAAGTGGGCGAGTCTTTTGCAGACGAGTACGAGGTCTCGGAGGTGTCAGAAGCGTTCCAAGACCTGGTGCGACAAGACCTGCGGGCCCGCATCCTGAACGAAGGCATCCGGCCCGATGGCCGCGATGCCAAGACCGTGCGGCCTATCTCCTGTGCCGTCGGACTTCTATCCCGCACCCACGGCTCTGCCCTCTTCACCCGCGGCGAGACCCAGGTGCTCACCATCGCGACCTTAGGCACTCCTCGCGATGAGCAGACGATAGACAGTCTGGATGCCGATGAGACCAAGCGCTACATGCACCACTACAACTTCCCGCCCTATTCCACAGGCGAGGTATCGCCTATGCGCGGCCCCAAGCGGCGAGAAATCGGGCATGGTGCGCTGGCCGAGCGCGCGTTGGTTCCCGTGCTGCCGCCCGAAAGCGAGTTTCCCTATACCGTTCGCCTCGTTTCCGAAGTTCTCTCCTCCAACGGCTCCACCTCCATGGCGAGCGTCTGCGCCTCTACGCTGGCCCTGATGGACGCGGGCGTGCCCATCCAAACCCCGGTTGCCGGTGTGGCGATGGGCCTTATCAGTGAAGGTGACCGCTACGCCATCCTGACCGACATCATCGGCATGGAAGACCACCTGGGCGACATGGATTTCAAGGTGGCCGGGACACGTCACGGCATCACCGCCCTGCAGATGGATCTGAAACTCCAGGGACTGAGCGACGAGATATTGACGAAAGCCCTGGCGCAGGCGCGCGAGGCCCGCCTCTTCATCCTGAACAAGATGCTGGAGGCACTTCCCGCGCCGCGGCCTGATCTGTCGCCTTACGCGCCGCGCATCACCATCGTCAAGATTCACCCGGAGAAGATCGGCACCCTCATCGGCCCCGGCGGGAAGATGGTGCGGAGGATCCAGGAGGAAACCGGCGTCAAGATAGACATAGAGGACGATGGCTCGGTTTTCGTCTCTTCCACCAACGGCCCCAGCGCAGAACGAGCCGTTGAGATCATTGAGGAGTTGACTTCGGAAGTAGAATTAGGTAAGATATACAACGGTAAAGTGGTGCGCACCACCGACTTCGGTGCTTTCGTTGAGATCCTCCCCGGCAGAGACGGCCTGGTTCATATCTCGCAACTGGCCGACTACCGCGCCCCCACCGTGGAGGACGTGGTGAAAGTGGGCGACGAGGTGCAGGTTATGGTCATCGGCATAGATGACCAGGGCAAGATCCGGCTCTCTCGCGCCGCCGTGCTGGAAGGCTTGACGTTGGAAGAGGCCCAGGAGCGCGACCGGAAGCCGGGCCCCGCGCCGCGCCGCGGCGGCAGCGGGCCGGGCGAACGCACAGGCGGGTCGCGCTTCTCGCGCGACAACGACCGTGATCGCCGCTCGGGCGGGGGGAGGAACGGCGGCTCCGGACGCTCCGGCGGCGGCTTCCGGCGGTAGTTATGAGCGGATGCGAGATCGCTGCGTGATGGACTAATGGTAAGATACTAAACGGACGGTTATCGTCAACATCGTACATGGAAGACCTGAACCAGGGTAACGTTTCTGTATCAACAACCGAGCCTAAACCAACAGAAGAGGCCACCGCGCCGCCTCAGCCTGGAACGGGGCGGCGCGCCATCTCCTGGCTGCGAGAGGTTCTGGAGACAGTCTTTCCGGCGGTTCTCATCGCCCTCTTCATCCACCTCTTCCTGGCTCAGGCCACGCGGGTGTACGGCCAGAGCATGGAGCCGAACCTCCATACGGAGCAACGGCTGGTCGTAGAGAAGTTGTCCTATCGCTTTCACGGGCCCCGCCGCGGCGACATCGTGGTTCTGCGCCTGCCGGAGCACAGTTCGGAACTTCTGATCAAGCGCGTCATTGCGCTCCCTGGCGAAAAAGTGGAAATCCACGACGGTCAGGTGTATGTGGACAGCGAGCCGCTGTTGGAGCCTTATCTGAGGAAAACGACTCTGGGCAACTATGCTGCACGCATCGTACCGCCGTTGCACGTCTTCGTCTTAGGCGACAACCGCAACGCCAGCAATGATTCACGGGCCTTTGGGCCGGTCCCCCGGCAGAATATCATTGGCCGTGCCTGGTTTTCTTATTGGCC
>JADYZS010000345.1 GCA_020853075.1 Anaerolineae bacterium
GCCGCCGTGACCGGCGGCCACCTGAACACCGACAGCGGCGACGACGCCACCGTGGATGGCGGGTGGGGGACGACTGCCCTGGGCACCTACCGTTTCGCGGCCGGGTTGCGGGCCCAGGCCAACCACAACGGCGCGTTCGTCTGGGGCGATGCCACGAGCGGCGACATCTCCTCACCGGCCCCGAACACTTTCATCGTGCGGGCTAACGGGGGCTTTTGGTTCGGCAGAGCGGCCACCAGCCTGACCCCGGTCATCGGCCCCGGCATCTTCATCAGCACGTCCACTGGCGCGCACTTGACCGTCGGCGGGGCCTGGAGCAACGCCTCTGACCGCAACGCCAAGGAGAACTTCGTGCCGGTCAATGGGGAGGAGATACTGGCGCGGCTGGCGGAGATTCCTATCCAGACCTGGAACTACCAGGCCGAGGATGCCGCGGTGCGCCACGTCGGCCCGACCGCCCAAGACTTCTACGCGGCTTTCGGCGTGGGGAATAGCGATACCTCCATCAGCACGGTAGATGCTGAGGGCGTAGCACTGGCCGCTATCCAGGGGCTCTATCAAATGGTACAGGAAAAGGATGTCCAGATCGCTGCCCAGCAAGAGGAGATTGATAAACTGGCAGCGCGGCTGGCGGCTGTGGAGGAAGCGATGGGGAAAGGAGGTGCACCGTCTCGCCATGGTGAGCCAGGTCTGCCGGGTGGCTGGCCGCTGCTGGGTGGGCTATTGGTCGTTGGACTGGTTCTCTGGCCGCGCGCCCGGGCAGGAGGTAGGTGATGAAACGATATATGCTACCACTAATTACGTTGGCTGCATTGCTCTTGATTTCCCTACCATCCCTTGCCCAGACGGGCGGCGGCTACGGCCTGACCTGGAGCACGATAGATGGCGGAGGGAGCACGAGCACGGGCGGCGGCTATGAATTGAGCGGAACCATCGGCCAGCCCGACGCGGGTTTGCTGAGCGGCGGGGGTTACACGCTGGCCGGTGGCTTCTGGGGCGGGGGAGTAGCCATCGCGACACCCTCGCCCACGCCCACGGCGACGGCTCGCTACTATCGCTACCTGCCCCTGATCTACCGCGCTGCGAGCCAGCGATAATTGCTGAAGGGATAGGACAGAGACGACCTCATGTTCCACCCTTGACATTTTCCCCAACCGGCACTATTATACGTATAACATACGTATAAACCGGCAGAGATGATAAATGCAGAAGAAACTCACCATCACTATTGACGAACAAGTCTATGAGGGGCTGCACACCGTCATCGGGCCACGCCGCATCAGCCAGTTCATTGAAGACCTGGTGCGCCCTCACGTTCTAGCGCGGGACCTGGATGCTGCTTACAAGGAGATGGCACAGGACGAGGCGCGCGAGGCGGAAGCGTTGACCTGGGCCGAAACCACAGTGGGAGATATGAGTGGTGCGACGCGGTGAGGTGTGGTGGGTGAATTTTGACCCGTCGGTAGGCGGCGAAATTAGAAAAAGGTGTCAGGCCGTCATCATCAGCAACGATGCCTCCAACAAATATCTGAACCGTGTGCAGGTTGTCCCTTTGACTTCTCAGGTAGGCCATGTGTACCCCAGCGAGGCCGTCGTACTGCTGAACGGCCAGCCCAACAAAGCGATGGCCGACCGGCTGACCACGGTGAGTAAGTTGCGCTTAACCGACCGGGAAGGCGCGTTGACGAAGGCCGACATGCAAAAGGTTGAGCACGCGGTGAGAGTGCAGTTCGGCCTGCTAGATGTTGAGCAATAGAGAAGATCTAGTAGCAAGATGACAGATAGGATTGCTGTCAATGAGCAGCTATGAAACGTTATACCCAGCTCCTACTCACAGGGCGGAACCATGAATCCAAATCGTATGGCTAAAGCGGTACTGCTGGTGACGGCACTTTTTTTTCTTGCCGCCTGTTCTTCTTCGGCCACCAAGAAGGCAGCGGTCACGGCCACCTGCGACGACTTCAAGAAAGAGACGACCGTCGCTAAGGAAGTAGAAGTCACCGTCGGCAGCACGTTCCAGGTAACTCTCTGTTCTCAGGTCATGATTACCGGCTTCAAGTGGGGAGATAGCCAAATTGCGGATCCTGCTGTGCTGGAGCAGTCGTCTCACGTCATTCAAACCCCCACCATAAGAAAATCCTGGGATACGCCTAGTACTGAGGTGTGGATCTTTAAGGCCCTTCAAGCAGGCCAAACCACGGTCAGTTTTCAAAGTGCCCGATCCGGCGAGAAACAGTGGGAGTTCTCTTTGACAGTCGCAGTGAAATAGGAAGGAGGATTATATGCTTGACTTTAATTCCGAATTTGGACGCAAGGTTGCCCAGCGGTTACAGACAGAGCACGTCGTCTGGCTCACCACCGTCGCTTCTGACGGCACTCCCCAGCCTCGTCCGGTCTGGTTTCTTTGGAACGGGGAGACCTTTCTTATCTTCAGCCAGCCCGATACCTACAAACTCAAACACATCGCCCGCAACCGCCGCGTGTCTCTCCATCTCAACAGCGACGAACACGGCGGCGGAATCACGGTCATCACCGGCGATGCCCACATCGCGGAGGATCCGCCCTTTGCCTCGGATGTCCAGGCCTACATGGATAAGTACAGGGATGGCATCAAAGACATCGGGATGACCCCCGCCGATTTCACCCGCTCCTATTCCGTCGCCATCCGGGTGAAGCCGGTGAATCTGCGTGGATTCTAACGGCGTTTGAGCCACCCATGAGTGCAGCCAGGCCGGATCGCAAAACCTGCCACGAGACAAGCCAACTGCTGCTCCGCAACCTTTCCGGCATCAGAGGCTCACGTTTGCTCGTCGTGAATCACCCCCGCGACGAGTTCGCCATTCTGCTAAAGCAGCACCTGCCGGGCGCCGAAGTTGTCGCCTTCAACACCGATTACGCCGTCCATCGGTACCTTTGCCATGCTTACGTCGCGGCCGGTCTCAACCCTGGTGATCTCGCCTTCGGCCCCACCTACGGGCCTTTGGACAAACCGCACGATCTCGCCGTCGTCTTTCTGCCAAAGAGCCGCGTGCTGGCCGAGATGACGCTGGCGCTGGTGGCGGCTGCCCTCCGGCCAGGGGCGCAGGTATTCCTCGTGGGCGAGAACGGTGCCGGTATCCGCTCTAGCCGCGCTGTGCTAGAGCGATCAGTCGGGCCGGTCAGGTACTCTGATGCGGCGCGGCACTGCGTCCTTTTTCGGGCAACGCGAGATACCGGGTCTGCTTCCTTCAATCTGGATGACTGGGCCGCCGGCTACACCGTAGAGATGCGTGAATGGACGCTCAGAGTGATAAGCCTGCCGGGAGTGTTCAGCCATGGACATCTGGATGAGGGGACACGGTTGCTCCTGGAAACCCTGGATAGCCCACCGCTCGCGCGCACCCTTGATTTCGGGTGTGGCGCAGGAATCATCGGCGCGACGATCAAGAAGATGCAGCCTACCGCTATCGTAGAGATGATAGACACAAGTGCTCTGGCCCTGGAAGCGACCCGCCGGACACTGATCGCCAACGGCTTGCCGAGCGAGGGCATCAGTCCGTCAGAAGTCTTTTCCAACGCCCAGGGGATCTACAAGCAGATCGTTTCCAATCCCCCCTTCCATACCGGCGTCAGAACAGACTATGGGGCGGTTACGGCCTTCTTAAAGGAGGCGGCACAGCACCTGGAAGGAGGCGGGACACTGCGCATGGTGGCGAACCGTTTCCTCAGGTATCAGCCCCTCATTGAAGCGTGGGTGGGGCGATGTAGGGTAGTGGCAGAAAACCGGCTTTACCGCGTTTATGAAGGCGTGCGTTCCGGGTAACTTCCCGGTGCGGTTCTCTGCCCCTTTCCAAGAAACTAAACTGACGCAGGAGGCATCCTATGGCTTCTATCCTCGTTCATCTCACTCATGGACCAGAGCATCCAACGCGGGCCGCGCTTGCCTTTCTGATCGCCAAAACCGCGCTTGATGAAGGACATAAGGTGACGCTCTTCCTCGCGGGAGACGCGGTGCAACTCTTGCGCGACGCGGTGCTTGATAATCTCACCGGCCTGGGGACCGGCAGACTCCGTGAGTGGTATGACGCCATCGTGGCCGGCGGCGCAAAGGTCTATCTCTCAGGGCTGTCCAGCAAGGCCCGCGGATTTACCGATGCAGACCTGGCAGGCAAGCGGGCCGAGTTCGCCACGCCCACCATGCTGGTCAGGTTGTCGCTAGAGCACGATAGGATGTTCACTTACTAGCAGAACCTCTACTGCTCTCTTTGCTCTTCTCTGCCCTCACCATCGCCGCTACTACCTTCGCATACCCCGTGCAGCGGCACAGGTTCCCCGTGATCGCCTGCTGCGCTTCGGCCACCGTCGGGTGGGGGCACTCGTCCCACAGGTTTGCCCCGGCCATAATGAGCCCCGGCGTGCAGTAGCCGCATTGCACCGCGCCCTCGGTGATGAACGCTTGCTGGATGGGATGCAAGTGGCCGTCTTTTGCCAGGCCCTCTACCGTCGTCACCTGGCAACCGTGGGCGCGTGGCGCGGGAACCATGCACGCCATCACCGCGAGGCCGTCCAGCCAGACGGTGCACGCGCCACACTCCCCTTCGGCGCACCCCTCTTTCGTGCCGATGAGACCCGCGTCCTCCCGCAGCGCACGCAAGAGCGTCTTGCCATTGGCTCCCCGCACCGTCAGCGGACGCCCGTTGACCACCATCTCAATGGCCGGGCCGTCCTCATCGTGGCGCAAGGGAGCGGCGTCGTAGGTGGGGAAATGCCCGTCCGTTCGCCCCCAGAGCATAACAGGATGCTGCGGCCATGTGGCCCGTTCTGTGCCATCGCGCAATTGGCGGAGAGCGCGCATCGTCAGCACCCGCACCATCTCCCGCCGGTAGGCCGTGCTCCCGCGGATGTCGTCAATGGGGCGCGCGGCCACGACCGCTAGTTCCCCCGCGCGGGCGATGGTTTCCTCGTCCAGCCTCTTGCCCATCAGGAACGCCTCGGACTCCCTGGCGCGCACGATGGTCGGCGCGACGGAGCCGAGCGCGAGGCGGGCGTGGGCCACCCTCTCGCCATCTATTTGCACGATGGCCGCGACGTTGACCACGGAGATCGCCTGGGCCTGGCGCAATCCCAATTTGATAAACGTCCCGCGCTCGTTCTCCGCCAACGGGTGAAACTGGATATCGGTGAGCATCTCGTCGTCGGCCAGCGCGGTGCGACGCACGCCCCGGAAGAAATCGCGCAGGGCAAGGACGCGGCGACCGCGCAGGCTCTCCAGCGTTAGGCTGGCGTCTAGTGCACACAGCGGCGTGATGGTGTCGTTGGCGGGCGAGGCAGTGATGAGGTTTCCTGCGATGGTTCCCCGGTTGCGAATCTGCGGTGCGCCGACCTCCCAACAGGCGCGTGCCAGGGGATAGGCCCGCTGCGCCAGGAACTCCGACGCGGCGACCTGGTTGTGGGTTACCAGGGAGCCCAGGTGGACATCTCCCGCGCTATCCACGGTGATCGTGTCCAGACCCGGCAGGCGGCTGACGTCAATCACCGCGTCTACGGTGCGGATGCCGCGCTCCAATTCTATGATGAGGTCGGTGCCGCCGGCGATGAGGCGCGCGCGGCCTTGATGCCCAGCCAGGAGCATCAACGCCTCATACACCGAGGCAGGTGTATAGTAGTGTTGCCACATAGATGGTGTCAGGTTCTCCGCAGTCTCAGTTCAATTCCCTCTTTAGCAGCGTAGTCATTCAATAACTGTCTGAGAAGGCTTGCATTCACCTTAGTATCGCCAATCGCTGAGATTCGCCGTGCGACTTCGTCCACAGCGACCTCTAAACGCGGCAGCGGTAGAAGCGCAGCGGCTAAACAATAGAGACCCTTGGATCTGCCATCATCATATTGGCTGAGCATCACCTCTAGGAGAGCGATCCGTTTCCTGTGTGACGTGATAAAGACATCCAGACCGTTCTCGCGGATGAACCACAGGTTGGACAGGGATACCCGATGCGTGACAAAGGAATCGGCGACGTCCCAGTTATTAAGCCGCGCACAGGGGAAGTCCGCGCATTGCCCGCAGACCTCTACCCCTTTTTTCTTCAGGCAGCAAGTGGCAATGCCGCAGGCCGGATGCTGGCTTGAGAAGTTCTCGCCGCAACAACCAGGGCAACGGGAACTGCCGGCAGTGTGGTAGCGCGGACACAAGCCACAGTCAATGCCACAGCAACCAATGGTGGGTAGCGCTTTGATCGGATATGCCATCCCTGCCCCTCCAAAGCATTTTTGAGAAGAGTGAGATGAAGAGTGCGATGATGTACCTGTCTGCAATATCTCTCGGTATCACCGCGCCGGGCCGTACATGCTGTCCTGCTGCTCCAGGAGCGCGGTCTTCCAATCCAATTGTCGTGCGGCCTCCTCCAGCGAGCGACATTCCCCGCTCTGCACCATCTCATCCAGGACTTCCCGCTGCTCTTTCGTGAGCGTCCCGTCCTCCAACGCCTTCACCCAACTCGTCATAACGTTTCCTTTACCGCGGTCAACAGTTTAACCGCTCCATACTCTGCGCTCTCCGCGTTCTCTGCGGTTAACTCGTATCCCGTCAACTATACCCCCCGGCAAAGGTATCAATCATCAACTTCACGTCGTCGCCCAGGGGATACAGGATCGGGCAGGTGCAGCCGTTGTCCACGTATTCCCGCACCTTCGCCCGGCACTCGTCGGGTGTGCCGGAGGCGGTGATGAGTTGCACCACCTCGTTGGGAACCAACTTCATTGCCTGGCGGATCTGCTCCTCCGTCGCCGGCCAGGTCAGCACCTTGTTGATGCGATCCAGCAACTCCTGGCTGACGCCGCTCGCCTTCATGATGTGGGGCTGCTGGCCCAGGTATTGCGTCACCAACTCGCGGGCGTTGTCCAATGCCTTGCTCCGGTCGCGATCCACCGAGCAGACGACCAGTTGCGGCTTATCCACGTCATTCAACGTGCGCCCGGCCCTGGCTGCGCCTTGCGCCAACAACTGCATCGCCTTCTTATTATAGTCCGGCGAAACCAGGTAATTGAGGACGACACCATCCGCGATCTCGCCGGAGAGTTCCATCATCTGGTCGCCCGTCGCGCCGATGTAGATGGGAACTCGCTTCGGCTTCCGCTCGCCATGTACGATGTCCAATTCAATGTCGGTCACGTTCACGAACTCACCGTGAAAGGTGACGCGCTCCATCGCCAGGAGCCGCCGCACGACGGTCACCACCTCGCGCATCGCCTTCAACGGTTTGCGCCGGTCCACGCCGACTTTGGAGGCCAACGGCTCCCACCACGCGCCAACTCCGCAGATGACGCGCCCCGGTGCCAGGTCATCCAGCGTGGAGAAGGTGGCGGCGATGATGGCCGCGTTGCGCGTCCAGTTGTTGATGACGCCGCTCCCCACCTTGATGCGTTCGGTGACGGCGGCGAAGGCAGACATCGGCACAATGGCGTCGCGCACCAGGCGCGATTCGGCCTGCCACACCGCCTCAAAGCCGCGCTGCTCCGCATACTGGACGTATTTCATCCCCTCGCGGATGGGGTGTTTGTCTTGCAGGTAGAGGGCGACGCGGTCGCGGATTTGCTTAGGCATGAAACCTCCTAGCCTTGTATTTGCGCGGGCGACTTATGGACGTGTACCACCTTCCAGCCGTCGGTGAATTTCACCAGCACCCGCGACTCGTTGTGATACCTGCGCTCAAAGTCTCCGCCCGCGACGCGGGTGAGAAGGAAAGTATAACAGACGATGGCCGTGTCGCCATACCGCTGCAAGCGCGGCTCCAGGAGGTCGTATCGCCACTCCACACCGGAGCCGGTGCCGGCCCAGCCGTGCTCTATGGCGAGGAGGTGAATGGGCAAGCCGTCCTGCCGGTGCGGGACGATGAACCATTCGTAGAGCGATAAATCCTCAGCAGCAGTGGCGGTGTATGTCTGCGCGTCGCCCGCAAAGATGCTGCGCAGATGCCGGTGCAACGCATCCCAGATCTCGCGCTCTTCCTGATTCTCTGCCACACCCACCCTCTTTCTAAACCACGGAGACACAGAGGACACGGAGAAGAAAAATAAAACTCCGTGTTCTCCGTGTCTCTGTGGTTTTATATTTTTACACCGGCCTGGATTTCCACCACGAGCCCGCCTAAGCGCGAGCGAAAACGTTGCAGGCTGAACCCCGCGGCTCGCAGCAGGCCGACGGTATCCCGGTTGACGTGGCAGCCGCCGCTCCAATGCTTCCAGGGTCCCGACAGGCGATCCTGCACCCAGGCCAGCCAGGGCTGCGGCGCGCGCACGTGCTCAAAGAGGTGCAGCGTGCCGTTGGGGCGCAGGACCCGCCGTACTTCGGCCAGCGCGGCCAACGGGGCGCTTACGGAGCAGAAGACCAACGTCCCCACAACCGTATCAAACGATGCGTCGGCGAAGGGAAGAGCCTCGGCCACGGCGCGGGAGAGAGTCACCGGAAAGGGAACCCCACGCGCCAGCCGCGCCGCCTCGCCGAACCCATCGGGGTCAGGCTCAATGGCCCAGACCGCCGAAGCCGCGCGATAATGTGGGAGATTGTCACCGTAGCCGAACCCTATCTCCAGCACCTGTCCGGCCAGATGCCCCACCGTCCGCTCCCGAAAGCCGGGCCCTCGCCGCAGCCACGGCCACGCCCCCCATAATCGCATCCCTATACTTCGTTCAGCGTCCATAAATACAACCACCTGAGGCCCCCACCCCGGCCCTCCCCCGTGAAACGGGGGAGGGTGGCCCGCCAAGGACGGGTGGGGGTCAACAAATCACCTTCACCTCAGACGGGCATCTCATAGAAACGATACGTCTTGTACTTCTGGCCGCCCATGTTGATCACCACCCGGTTCATCAGGTCGTTGTTCTCCAACACCCAGCCCATCTCGGCCTGGTAATAGCCCTTCCCCAGCGCGGCCTTGGCGGTCTCATAATACAGTAGGATGTCGCCGCCCGTCCCCCGGTGCTTCTCCACCACGCCCAGGGCGAAAATGCGGACGCGCGTGATCCTCCGGCGATACCAGAGGAACTTGAGCCAGCCGGTAGGGAACAAACGCCCATCGCGGATGTGATAGAGTACCTCGTGCATGTCGGGCAACGTCAGCGAGAAGCCAATCGGTTCGCCGTTGGCTTCGGCCATGAAGACGATGTCAAAGTCTGCGATCTGCTTGAGACCCTCGGCCAGATGGTCTATCTCCGCATCGGTCATCGGCACGAAACCCCAGTTGCGCGACCAGGCCGCGTTGTAGAGCGACTTGATCTTCTCTACTTCCTGGTCAAAATGCTTGCGGTCTATCTTGCGTACGGTGACGTTACCTCGCTCCTTGACCCTCTCCACCAGTTTCAACAGGCGCGGCGGGAACTCTCCACCGGGTCCCAAGAGGTTCTTGTCCATGTGATAGGTGATGATGTCCATCGCCTTGACCATACCGTAGCGCTCTATAAAGTCCACATAATAGCGAGGGTTGTAAGTCATCAGAACGACCGGCGGCGAGTCAAAACCATCCACCAAGAGTCCGCACTCCTCGTTGGTAGAGAAGTTCGCCGGGCCGCGCAGCCTTTCCATGCCACGAGCCTTCACCCAGTCTCGCGCGGTGTTCAGGAGCGCCTCGGCCACGCTGTAGTCTTGGATCGTCTCAAAGAAGCCGAAGAAGCC
>JADYZS010000346.1 GCA_020853075.1 Anaerolineae bacterium
ATCGCAACCCTCGCGCGCGTGGCCGACCGCCTCGTCGCGCTCAAAGATCGGCTCAACGAACTGGACGCCGCGATGGGCGACGGCGACATGGGCATCACGGCAGCCAAAGGGGGAGCCAGCCTGCAAGAGTACCTGGCCCACAATGCCCCCGGTGACGACCTGGGCAAATTCCTGGCGGGGGCCGGCATGGCCTTCAATCGCGCCGCCCCCAGCACCATGGGAACCTTGATCGCCACCGCCCTCATGCGAGCAGGCAAGGAGACGAAAGGCGTCTCTACCCTGGATAGTTCTACCCTCGCCAAAATGCTCCTCGCGGCGGACGCGGGCATCCAGGAGCGGGGCAAGGCGCAGCCGGGAGACAAGACAGTGGTGGACGCGCTGCACCCGGCGGCGGAAGCCTTCGCCGCGGCTACCGGCCAGGGCAAGGGGCTGCCAGAAGCCGCCCAGGCCATGCTAGCAGCGGCGCGGGCAGGGAGGGACGCGGCCATCCCGCTGCGCAGCAAGATCGGGCGCGCTGGTTGGGTGGGCGAGCGCACCGAAAACAAGCCGGACCCGGGCACGGTGCTCGTGGTGGACATCATAGAGACGGTGATAGGGGCGGAGTATAGCGAGCCGGGGAGCACGCTGAAAAATAAAACGTAATGCGTAAAACGCTCTGTGAGGTGAACGTGAGCAAACTACATCTAAGCGAAAAGGGCAACGTGGTACCGACGCTGTGCGAGGAACTGACGACCTACCGCCGCGCGCGCAAGGTATTGCACCTGCCACCGACGGCCAAGCCGGGAACGCTCTACATTTTGGCTAGCCCATACAAGGACAGCAACCTGCCCTTGCGGCTGGCGATCAACGGCACGGAGGTCGCTCCCATCGCGCCCCTGGCCTTGAAGGGCCACTTCTGGTACGGAATCACGGTTCCCACGACCCTCCTCAAACCCGGCGCCAATACCTTTGAGTTCTGGGCCGATGCAACCGCGATGAATGCCTGGTCGCTGGCGATGGAGAACGGCCACGCCGCGCCGCAGAGTTACGTCAGCGACGACGGGGGCACGACCTGGCGCAACGAAAAGATGGGATACCTGAACGTCGGGCGCGGCGAGTACATCGTGCGCATGAGGTTGGCCGAGGGAGAAGACCCCGCGCCGCCGGCGATGGTCTGGGAAGACCCGAACTATCCACGCCTGGCGCGCCTGCGGGAGATGATGCCCGCGCAGGCCCTCAAGCCCGGCCCTCTCATGAGCCGCGTGCGGGCCTTGATGTCGTGGGTCAGTTCTGCCTGGGAGTACAGACATTCGGGCGCTGCCGCCCAATACGCGCCGTGGGATGCCGAGACGATCCTGGCCTGGGGCAAGGCAAAGTCGGGACACAATGGCCGACTCCCCATCGTGATGTGCGTCCACTACGGCGTCACCTTCGTCACCTGCTGCCAGGCTCTGGGTATTCCCGCGCGCTGCGCCGTCTTCACGGGAAGCATCAACGGCATTGAAGGCCATTTCACGGCGGAAGTGTGGTTTGACGAGTACAGGAAGTGGGTCTTCGTGGACCCGAACACGGATGCCATCCTCTGCAAGAATGGCATACCGCTGTCGGTGACTGAGATTCAAGGAGCGGGTTCCGACCTGAGCAGCCTGGTCTCGTGGGGGCCCGGCTACCAGTTCCAAAGCCAGAACCCCGTGATGGCCGACTGGGTGAAGGATAACTTTCTGCGAGGGCTCTTTGTCAGATGCCGCAGCATCTGGCCGCGCGCCGATTTCCTGTCTCACCCCGAACTGACGCCGCCGGGGCACGGGTCAACTTCCTACTGCGAGACCGATCTGGTGTGGGAAGAGCGCGACCTGGAACGTGGCTTCGGCATGTTCCCCTATTACGGGGACGCGGCCTACTTTGACGCGCCGCCGCAAACACAAAACAAATGACCGACATTGACATGCGCGAGGCCTGGAACCAGACCGGCCCTACCTATCAGGCTATCCACCGCATCCCCACCGATAGCGCGCACTACGGCCCTTTCTGCCCCAACGAGAGCGAGTTGAACCTCTTGGGCGACGTGCGCGGCAAGCATATCCTGGAGGTGGGCTGCGGCGGCGGCCAGTGCAGCATCGCTGTCGCCCGCCAGGGGGCCATCGCCACCGGCATAGACCTCTCCGACGCGCAGATCGCCTTCGCCCGTGACCTGGCCGCGCGCCACCGTGTCCCTGTCATCTTCCACCAGGGGAGCGCGGAAAGCCTCCCGATGATCCAGGATCAGAGCCAGGACATCGTCTTCTCGGCCTATGCTCTGCACTACGTCCGCGACCTGGACGCGTGCCTGGCGGAGGCAGCGCGCGTCCTCGTCACGGGCGGCCTTTTCGTCTGCTCGTTGGATCACCCGTTCCGCGATTGCTTTTGGGATCAGGCGGAAGACGAGGACACGCCCTACCCCGCCTACAGTTATTTTCAGCGCGGCGCACTGGAATGGACCTTTGCGGAGACGGGTGTGCGCATGTGTTCGTACCATCGCACGGTGGGCGATTGGGTGGACGCGCTGCACCGCGCGGGTCTGCGGCTGGAACGCATCCTGGAGCCGGAGCCGGTAGGCGTGGACGAATCCACCTGGCGCGAGAGTTACCCCATTGAAAATGTGCGACGCGTCCCGCAGACGATCATCTTCGTGGCGCGGAAGGGGAGATAGCCTCTATTTCGCCTTCTGTTGACAATAGGCGTAGAGGGCGTCGTACACGACGCCCTCTCTCGCCAGCACCTCGTGGTCATCCTTGAACCCCAGATACCGGAAGCCTTCGGCGATAGCATCCAGCCCCGGACCTTCCGGCTGGTGATAGAGGGTATTGTCGGTATCCGCGCCGTTGACGATGCGGCCCAGGAGCGCCATTGCCGGGTCGCGAGCCAGGTCGTACTTCTTCAGGATCGCCTCAAAGGAACATTCCTTGCCGTGGTGACCTAATTCCACGCCGGGCACGTCAAAGGGAGTCGCGCCCAGCCGAGCGGCTTCGCCCACCACCTTGTCGGCGGGAACGTAGAAGAACTCGGCGTCCTTATCCACGAACCTCTTGATGAGCCAGGGGCAGGCGATGCGGTCCACCTTGGCTCGCTCGCGCGTGATCCACTTCATAATCTGCCTCCTTATCGGCGCTAGGCTTACCTGAGACCGTTAAACTCTACGTTTTACTTTTTATTCCTCTCCGTGTCTCAGTGGTTCTATTTCTTCCGGCGGCTTGAGGGCACGGAAACTGCGGTAGAGCGTCAGATCGTACACGATCTTGAGGCCACCGGCCAGGAAGAAGGGGACGCTGAAGAGCACGGGATTCGCCAGCAGCAGGCCGGTGAGCACGGGCGAGAGCGAAGCGCCTGTCGTGCGGGCGACGCTGGTGATGCCCGCCGCCGCTGAGCGTTCGTCCGGGCTGACCACGGCCATCACGTAGGATTGGCGGGTCGGCACGTCCATCTGCGAGATGCTGAAGCGCAACAGTAAGACCGCGATGGCCAAGGGGAGGGTCGGCATGAGCGGTACGAGCATCAGTAGGATGTTGGACGGAAGGTGGGTGAAGACCATCGTATTGATCAGACCGACGCGCGCGGCTACCCACGCCGCGCTGAGGGCCGAGAGTCCGGCTAGAATGTTCCCGCCAAAGAAGATACCGCCCAACAGCGCCGGTTCCACGCCGAAGCGGACGTGAAACCAATAAGCGACGATACTCTGCACGATGAGGCCCCCCGCAAAAGAATCCAAAGCGAAGAGGGCAGAGAGCCTGAGCACCACGCCGCGGGAGCGATGGAGACCGAAGCGACCGGCCGGTGAGCCGGAGTTCCGCTCTGCCGGGGGAGCCTCCGCCGCGGGCGACAGTCCGGCGAATAGGAACCCCAGCAGTAGCCCCATCATGGCATAGCCGATGACGATCACACGGTAACTCGCCAGCGGCGACACCCCTTCGCCTTGCAGGGCCTGGGCCAGGACGCCACCGCCCAGCGCGCCTGACGCCGTGGCGAAGGAGCCCACCAGGTTATACCAGGCGAAGATCTGGGTGCGCCGTTCGCCGGGGATGATCTGCGCCAGCGCGGACTGCTCAATGGACAAGAAAGGGCCGATCTCGTTGCCGCCGGGGCTGATGACCCCGATGGTGGCCGCGAAGATGAGAAGCGCGAAGTTCCCGGTCAGCGCGAAGAGGATACCGGCAAATACCATCAGGCCCGCACCAAGGATGAGCATCCGACGCCGGCCGATGTGGTCGGCGTTAGTGGTGATCCAGAGGGAGATGGCGGTATCACCAAGCAAAGTGAAGGTCAGGAGAAGGCCGATCTGGGCTTCACTCAGGCCGATTTGCGCCAGGTAGAGAACCAGAATGACCGACAAGAAGCCGTAAGCAAAAAGGCGCGCGCTGCGGGTGCCGAACAGCAGGCGGCCATCGCGGGTCAGGGCAGGCAAAGACTGAAAGGTAGGTAATCTCAAGAACACTCTTGCCCTTTGGGAGCGCAGTCCTTACTCAGAGAGTTTCCGCTCAATCTCTCTATAGAGCCGCGCTACCCTGCGGTAGCCCAGAATAAGATATGCCACCGACACGATGAGATAGAGCGCAAAGAACAAGGACGCGGGCCGGTAGAGAAAGTCGCCCAGGTTGCTCTGAGGCGGCAACAGCGACCGGAGATTCACCGCATTGATGCCGAGGACGAGCATAAAGAGAGTAAGCATGTAGATACCCTCTCACGTCCGCGTGAGCCGCTCCAGTTCCGAGACGACGCGGGCCAGTTCCTCCACCAGAGGAGTTGTTTCAGGCTCTCGTAAGACCTCCACCAGCGAACGGTAATACCACAACGTTCCCTCTTTGCCGCCGCTGAACCGGCTCCAGAGCGCATCGCCGATAGCGCGATAGTCGGCCAGAATGGCGCGGGCGTTGTGGAGTTTGTCGGCGGCTGAGACCAGGCGCACAGAGGGCGGAGCCAACCACAGGTGAGCCAGGTAAGCCTCCTTGCGCGGTCGCCAGGGTGGCTTGGGGATCGCCTCTGCGTCGGTGCAGCCGTCCACGATCTGCACGACCGTCTCGCCGAAGTGCTGGCGGATTTCCTCGCGCGTGGCCGCGCCGCCCTGGTCTTCAACGGCGTCGTGGAGAAGCGCGGCGATGGCCTCGTCCTCGTTCCCGCCGTATTCCAGCACGATGGCGGCGACGGCCAGGATGTGGGCGACGTAGGGGATGGGTGTGCCCTTGCGCACCTGCCCGGCGTGCAGGCGGGCCGCGTAGACAAGGGCTTCTTCAAAGCGTGGCGAGAGGATCATGAGGAATAAGAGCCTCGTTTATCTACATGGATTATGGCAAGTGCTTTCTGAGTCGCGCCTTCTTGATCATCGCCATGTGCTCGCTTTCCGGCTTAGGGAATTTCTTAAAACCCTGACAGGACAGCGAATAGGAGTCAGCGGATGCCTTCGGCGTAGCCTGTCGGCTTGCACTGTAGAGTTACAGCGTGGTATACACGGCGCCGACTAGGTGCAAGCGACGGATAAGCGGATGGCCCTCGCGTCGCAGCGATTATCCGCTATTCCGCTATGACGCAGTCAATCCGCTGACCCGAAGACGGCCCGCGTTCTTTTGAGATAGCCACTTACTGCATATATCAGCATCCGCTCTGTCAGAGCAACAGGCGCGAGCCACCGCGCGCCACCCGTACCGCTCCCCCCACGAGGAGAAGCAGCGTCACGAGGCTGAGGGCCGCGCCGATCTGGAACGACGCGGGCGCGTACCAGAGGCGGACGCGGTGCGTACCCGCCTCGGAGATTTCCACGGCACGGAAAGCGTAGTTGGCGCGCAGGATGCGCGCGGGGCGGCCATCTAACGTCGCCCGCCAGCCCGGATAATAGACCTCGCTCAACACCAGATAACCCGGTGTGGCCGCGCGCACATCCAGTTCCATGTCGTTCAGGCCGCGCGCCAGGAAGCCAACGCTCTCATTTTCGCCTATTACCCCCTCCAACGCGCTTCCGCCTTCTACCACAACCGTCGTCGCGGGGTCAAAGCCAGGCGCGTGGAGGGCAGCCCAGGCGGTTTCGGCATCGCCTGCGGCGACAGCGCGATGCACCAGGAAGGCACGGGGGAGCGCACGGCGGTTGCGATAGACGTTCAACTCCGCATCGCCGTCAAAGGCGAGCGCGAACTTCTCCCAATCCAAAACGACGTCCTTGCGGGCGATGACGAAGCCGATATTGAGAAAGTCGTAAAGGGGCGAAGAGCGGCTGCCGAGCCCCTCCCAATAGCGCGCGGGCGCGGACAGCGTCAATGGGTTGGCAACGCCATATACGTCCTCCAGGCCATGCACCAACGCCATGTCCGGCTGCCAGAGGCGATCAACGTCGGTGCGCGTGTCTATGCGGAAGGGGCCGGGTTGCGCCTGCAGGAAGGCAACCAGCGCCGCGTGTTCCGAGAAGCCGCGCGCGGGGTCCTCGCGGCCCAGGTCGTTGTATGCGCCGCTGCTTCCCAAGTCTATAAAGATAAGGATGACAGCGAGCGCACCCAACGTCTCCATTTTGGCCCAGCCTAGCCGCCGGGCGGCTAACAGCAGCAGACTGAGCGCGAGGAAGGTAGCGAAGAAGACGACGGAGATAAGCGTCACCGACAGGTGGGCAAAGGTAGCCGGGGCCTGGCCTTGCCCTAGAAGGAGGGCCAGATAGGCCAGCGGCACGGCGATGCCCCAGGTGAGGAAAGTGAACCGCTTCAGATTGCACCAGGCCAGGTCAAAGCCGCGGCGTGCGTCCGTATCCCACTCCCGCAGGAGCGCGTCTAACCCGGAGGCGGCCAACGCGGCCACCGCGAAATCAAAGACGAAGACGAAGCGCGCCGGCGCGCGCAGTTGCCCCAACCCCGGCACCAGAGCGGTGAGCCAGCCGTGGGGGAGACTATAGACGCCCAGGGCGAAGAGCATCGTCGCGGCGGCCAGACCCGCCAGCATCCGGTCTTGCTTTTCCCGGCGCATGGTCAGGGCGAGCGCGGCCAGGATCAGCGGCAGGATGCCGACGTAGCCGACCTCCACCCGGGGCCAAAGCCCCCAATGGAACTGCGGCCCCCGTCCAAAGAAGGCGGGAATGAGAAGCCCGATCCATTGCGCGGGCGAGAGCGAGAAGCCTACCGTCTGGCCGTAGTCCCAGGCGGCGCGCGCGGTGTGGCGCGTCATCTCCGCCGCAGGCAGGAGGATGGCCGCGGCCAGGCCCATCGCCACAACCGCGACC
>JADYZS010000347.1 GCA_020853075.1 Anaerolineae bacterium
GCGGCCGCGCCGAAACCGAATGAAAAGCGTGCACCCGCGCCGCGCCCTGAGCCGGAGCCTGAGACGCGAGAAGCCGCGCCGGCCGAGCCTCCGGCTGCCCCTGCGCCGGAAGCCAAGCCCAAAGAAGAGCCACCTGCCCCGCCCGCCGCGCCGCCAGAGCCGGAGGCAAAGGAATCACCCGCGCGGCCCCGCTCGCGGCGGAATTGGGCGCCGTGGTCGCGATAAAGCCTTATTGCTCCGCCCGTTTCACCTTCAAGCGGAGTCCCTCCCTCCCCACTACTTGCACGCGCTCGCCCGCTTTGATCGCCTCGCCTTGCGCATCCGCCGCCCACCGTTCGCCCTGCACCAGGACGTCGCCCGCGGGGCTGAGATCGGTGCGCGCCGTTCCCAGCGCGCCGATCAAGCCTTCGCTGCCAGTGGTGGCCGGTTGCCGCTGCGCCTGTAATGCCTTGGCGATGGCAAAGGCGAAGAAGCCCGCGGTCGCCAACGCCAGGCCGGTGATGGTCGGCCAGGGCACGTTGGTCGTCGGCGTGTTGAAAAGGATGGCAGCGCCGCCAACAAAGGAAATCAGGCCGAGCACCAGGAGCACGCCGTGGGTGGGCGATTTGACGTCCAGGAAGAAGAGGACGAAGGCGAGGGCGATAAAGCCGAGGCCGATCCAGTTCGCCTCCAGCGCGCCCAGTGCATAAAAGGCGAGGAGAAGGCAGGCGACGCCGATGATGCCCGCGATGTAACCTCCCGGCGACGACAACTCAATGAGGAGCGCCTGCGCGCCGATGGTCAGCAGGATGGCCGCGATGGAGGGGTTGACCACCACGTTCAGCAGGCTCTCAATGGTGTTCAAGGGAAGGCGTGTCAGTGGCGCACCGGCCAGGCGTAAGGTGCGCATCTGGCCTGCGACCTCTACCTCCTTGCCGTCCAACTGGCGCAACAGGTCGTTCAGGCTGGGCGCGATGGCATCCACCACCCCCAAGGCCAACGCTTCGTCGGCGGTGGCTGCCGCCGCCTCGCTCACCGCCTTGCCCGCCCACTCCACCGCTTTTTCGCCCCGCCGTTGGGCCAGGTTCTGGGCATCCTTCACCAGTGTGTTGATCTCTTTCGCCTTCAGCGTCTCCGGCAGGTCCTCCCCGCCGCTTCCCACTGGCGAGGCCGCGCCGATGGTCGTGCCGGGAGCCATCCCCGCCAGGTGCCCCGCCAGGGTGATGAGGGTGCCGGCGGAACTGGCGTGCGCGCCGCGCGGCGCAACGTAGACGATGACCGGCACCGGCGAGGCGCTCATGCCCTGGACGATCTCCAACATCGTGCTCACGTTGCCGCCGGGCGTATCCAGCTCCAGGACCACCGCCTCGGCCCCGCTGGCCGCGGCGCGCGCGATGCCCCGTTCAATGTAGTTCTGGAGGACGGGCGTCACGACCCCTTTGAAGGTCAACACCACCACGCTCCCCGGCTCCTGGGCTCCGGCTCCCGTTGCCAGAGAGAGGAGCGAGAAGACGACCATCAGCAAATAAACCGTCAGACGAACCTTTCGCCAACTTCTCATCATCACATCTCCTGCCCCGCGTGGGGCCATTTCATTATAGACCAGAACGGGGGCGGCGACAAGCCCCGCCATCGGATAAAATCCGACGGCTTCGGATACACGATAAGCCCGCTCTGCGGGCTTTCCAGGGGTAGCCGTCGGTTTCCAACCTATGGCTGCACTCCTTCCGCGTTCGGGCGGTTTCTGGTATAATCAACGCCAGTGAAACCCTATGGCACTACCACAGACATCTAAACCGGACCGGCCTATCTCATCCCGGCCACGCCCCGACGAAGGGCCCCAGGAAAACTCCCTGCGCCCCCGCGTCCTGGACGAACTGATCGGCCAGGACCTGGTCAAGGCCAACCTGCGCATCTTGATTGAGGCGGCGCGCGGCCGCGGCGAAGCACTGGATCACATCCTCCTCTACGGGCCACCGGGCCTGGGCAAGACCACGCTGGCTTTCGTCATCGCCAACGAGATGGGCGTGCAGGTGAAAGTCACGTCCGGCCCGGCCATTGAGCGGGCGGGCGATCTGGCTGCCATCCTCACCAACCTGCGCCAGGGCGACATCCTCTTTATAGACGAAGTGCATCGCCTGAGCGCGGTGGTGGAAGAAGTCCTTTACCCGGCGATGGAGGATTACGCGCTGGATATCGTCATCGGCAAGGGGCCCAGCGCACGCAGCATCCGTCTGAAGATGCCGCGCTTCACCGTCGTCGGCGCGACGACGCGGCTGGCGCTCCTGTCGGCTCCCCTGCGGGCCCGCTTCGGCGCGGTGCATCGCCTGGACTTCTACGACATGGCGGCGATGGTGGCTATCGTCCGGCGGTCGGCGGCGGTGCTGGGGGTGGAACTGGCTCCCGGCGGCGCAGAGGAGATCGCGCAGCGCTCGCGCGGCACGCCGCGAGTGGCGAACCGCCTCCTGCGCCGCGTGCGCGACTATGCCCAGGTGCGGGGCGATGGCCGCATCACGCCGCAGTTGGCGCGCGAGGCTTTGGAATTGCTGGGGGTGGACGCGCTGGGCCTGGATGACCTGGATCGCCGCGTGCTCCACACCATCATCCAGAAGTTTGATGGCGGGCCGGTCGGCCTGGAAACCATCGCGGCCTCCCTCTCCGAAGAGTCGGATACAATCATGGACGTGGTGGAGCCATACCTGCTGCAACTGGGCTTCATTGACCGCACGCTGCGGGGGCGCACCGCCAGCCGCCGCGCCTACGAGCATCTGAATCTCCCTTATCCCGCCCAGCCCGAACAGCCGGCGCTGTTCAACCCGTAATGTTATTGGTGATGTGAATATGGGACCAAGAATCGGTATTACCTCGCGGCGCAGCAGCGATGAGTGGGTCGCGCGCCAGGTCGCGCGCTACATAGAGGCCATTAACGAGGCAGGCGGAGAGGCGGTCGTCCTGGCTGCCGACCAGGGTGGCGCGCCGCCGAGCCTGGAGGGGTTAGATGGGCTTCTCCTTTCCGGCGGCGGCGACGTGACCCCTTCTCTCTACGGCCAGGGCCTGGAAGGGGCCGAGATTGACGAGATGGACCGGGGGCGAGATGAGATGGAGCGGCGGCTCATCGGCGAAGCACTGGCGCGCGACGTGCCGGTGTTGGGCATCTGCCGCGGGATGCAGGTGCTCAACGTGATGATGGGCGGCGCGCTGGTGCAGGATATCCCCGGCCACCGGGCCATCCGTGGTGTCTCGGCCCAGCACCCGGTCAGGGTAGAAACCGAGAGCAAACTGGGAGAAGCATTGGGCGCGGCGGACGAGATGGAGGTCAACAGCCGCCACCATCAGGGCGTCACGCCGGAAAACCTCGCACCCGGTCTGGTTCCTGTGGCCTCTCACGAAGGGCTGATTGAAGCAGTGGAGAGCCGCGACCATCGCTGGGTGGTGGCCGTGCAGTGGCATCCGGAGCGGTACGAGATAGACGCGGGCCACTTTTCCTCTACAGAAGCGCAGCGGCGGCTCTTCCGCGCCTTCGTGCGCGCGGCAGATGAACAGACAGAGGGTTAAGCCCATTACTGTACTGTTCACATAAGTGCCCTGCCGACCGAAGGCTGTCATTCTGAGCGGGCAAACGAACCGATTGCGCTACGATAAGCCACCAGCGAAGAATCTACCCCTGGCGCGATGAGATTCTTCGCTGGTTATGGTTCTGCGACGATGGTTTTCGGGCCAACCCGCTCAGAATGACACGCGGAAGGCAAAGTGATCATCACTTGACCATCATTGGGGTTACACGGACTAACTTTAGAACGTACGGAAAGGCGCCCTTCCCCGTCGCGGTCCTTCACGGCGGGCCGGGGGCCAGTGGCGAGATGGCCCCGGTTGCCCGTGCCCTTGCATCCAATTGCGGCGTCCTGGAACCGCTCCAGACGGCGACAACCCTCGCAGGACAGGTAGAAGAGTTAAGAACAGTCCTGCAGGAGAACACCGCCCTTCCCGTCACCTTGCTTGGCTATTCCTGGGGCGCGTGGCTCGGCTATCTCGTCGCCGCCCACTATCCGGCCCTGGTCAATAAACTCATCCTCGTTGGCAGCGGCCCCTACGAAGAGAAGTATGTGGCGGGATTAGAAGCAACCAGGTTAAGCCGTCTCAGCATAGAAGAAAGAGCGGAGTTCCGATCTACCGTCCGGATGCTGGGGGAGCCAACGGCTGAAGGCAAAGACGGCCTCCTGGCGAGGCTCGGCGCGTTGGCTGCCAAGACCGACGCCTATGCCCCGGTCATAGACGAATCACCGGAACCTGATAAAATCGGCGTGCAGGGAGACCTATTCCAAAGCGTGTGGCAGGATGCCGCTGCCTTGAGAAAGAGCGGCGGGCTGTTGGCTTTGGGGAAACGCATCCGCTGTCCCGTGGTGGCGATTCACGGCGACTATGACCCCCATCCAGCCGAGGGAGTCCGCATACCCCTATCTGCTACCCTGGCGGATTTTCGTTTTATCCTGCTCAAAGATTGCGGGCATACGCCCTGGCTGGAACGGCAGGCGCGGGATGAATTCTATAGAGTTCTCAAAGAAGAACTGCCCCTCACCGTCAGCGTTGACCGCACGCGCGGAGTGTGTTAGAATTTGGGCTGATGAGGGAATTGCAATCCCCCGATTTTCTGGTCATCGGCCACATCACCAAGGACATCGTCCCCGGCGGCTATCGCGTGGGCGGCACGGCTACCTATGCAGCCTGTACTGCGCAACGCCTCGGCTGGCACGCCGGCATCCTGACCCGTGCCGAGGCGACGCTGTCTCTGCCGGAGGCCCTGGTCGGTGTTGCCATCCACCGCCTTCCTTCTGACCGCACCACGACTTATGAGAATCTCTATCGGAACGACGTACGCCAGCAGTTTGTGCGAGCCATTGCACCACCAATTACGCCAGCCGACGTGCCACCGACCTGGCAAGAGCCTGTTATCGTCCTGTTGGGGCCTGTCGCGGGCGAGGTAGCCCCTGAACTTGCCCAAGCCTTCCCGCAGGCGCGCCTTGCCGTCACGCCGCAAGGCTGGATGCGTCAATGGAATGGGGAAGGTCGTGTGCAGCCCCAACGGTGGGCCTCGGCAGAGAGGATCCTGCCGTGGGCCGATGCACTGATATTGAGCGAGGATGACATCGGCGGCGACCATGACGTTCTGGTAGAATACGTGGCACGCGTGCCTGTCGTCGTGCTCACGGCGGGCTGGCGCGGAGCGACGCTTTATTGGGATGGCAGGATATTAGACGTCGCGCCGCGCCCCGCGCGCGAGGTGGACCCTACCGGCGCGGGTGACGTCTTCGCGGCTGCCTTCCTGGTGCGCTGGCACGAGACAGGCGACCCTGTGGCCGCCGCGCGCTTCGCCAACGTTGTCGCTTCCTTCTCGGTGGAAAGCCCCGGTCTCTCGGCCATTCCCACGCGGGCGCAGGTGGAGGATTATCTCCCATGACCCGGGTGTATGCCCTCGCCAATCAAAAAGGGGGCGTGGGCAAGACGACCACCGCCGTCAACGTCGCAGCCTATCTCGCGGCGGCAGGACGGCGCGTATTGGTGGTGGACAGCGATCCTCAAGCTAACGCCACCACGAGCATGGGGGTGACCGTCAACAGCGGCGCGCCCAGTTTGTACGACGTCCTCATCGGCGGCGCACCGTTGGAGAGCATTATAGTCGCCAGCAAACGACCCCGTCTGGACCTCGCGCCGTCGGCCCCGGCCCTGGCAGGCGCAGAGGTAGAGATGGTGGGGTTGCGCGGGCGAGAGCACCTGTTGCAGCGGGCGTTGGGGCCCGTCTTGCCGCGCTACGACTTCGTCCTGTTGGATTGTCCTCCCAGCCTGAACCTCCTGACGGTCAACGCGCTGACCGCGGCGCGCGATGGCGTCATCATCCCCGTGCAATGCGAGTATCTCGCGTTGGAGGGCCTGAGCCGCCTGCTGGAAACGATACGCCTGGTGCAGGCACGGCTGAACCCATCGTTGCGTATCGCCGGGCTGGTGATGACGATGTACGACGCGCGCACGAACCTGTCGCAGCAGGTGGTGGACGAGGTGCGGCGCCATTTCCCTGGCGAGGTGTTCAACACGATCATCCCGCGCAGCGTGCGGTTGAGCGAGGCTCCCAGTTACGGTGAGTGCATCCTGAATTATGCCCCGTATTCATCTGGAGCCACGGCGTATCAGGCATTGGCGGAAGAAATATTGAAGAAGAATTGACGTGTCGGAGGTGCGACGATGACTGAACCCAAACGCGGCCTCGGTCGGGGCCTCAGCGCGCTGATCCCATCTGGTGGGCCTGCCGCCGATGAGACAACAGGGGGAATGACGCAACTACCCATAGACGACATCGCGCCCAACCCGCGCCAGCCGCGCCAGGCGATGGATTCCCACGCCCTGGAAGAACTGGCCGCGTCCATCCAGGAGCACGGCATCATCCAACCCCTCATCGTCACCCGCTCCAACCCGGCAGACGGCGGTCCCCCTTTCCGCATCGTCGCCGGAGAGCGGCGCTGGCGGGCGGCGCGCCTGGCCGGGCTCCCCACCGTCCCCGTCGTCGTCAAGGATGCCACACCCCAGGCGATGCTGGAATGGGCGCTGGTGGAGAACTTGCAGCGGGCCGACCTCAGCCCGCTGGAAATGGCGACGGCCTTTCGCTCCTTGATGGACGAATTCGGTCTGACGCAAGAGGACATCGCCGCCCGCGTCGGCAAGAGCCGCGTCGCTGTGGCGAACACCGTGCGCCTGTTGCGTCTCCCCGATGAAATCAAGGACGCGCTGGCTGCCGGGCAAATCACCGAGGGCCACGCGCGCGCGCTGTTGGGCATAGAGGAAGAAGATGGGCAGGTGCGCGCGTTAGAACTGGTGACCCGCCGCAACCTCAGCGTCCGCCAGACGGAAGAACTGGTGCGACGCATCAACACCGCGGAGCAGGTGGCGCGCAAGGCCGCGGCCATGCGCTCGCCGGAGACCCGCGCCCTGGAAGACCGTTTCCGCGGCACCCTGGGGACGAAGGTGGACTTGCTTCGCTCGCGGCGCGGCGGGAGGCTCGTCATCCATTTCTATTCCGAAGAAGAATTGCAAAACATCTACGACCTCATCGTGGGCCGCGAGGGATAGACATGGCCCCTACCTCACCCCCCTTCCCCCTCTCCGCTTGCGGAGAGGGGGAGTAGAGGGGGTGAGGTTTTTAAGGAGAAACCCCATGAGCGAGGAAAAACTGAACCAGGCCGCGGCCATCCTCCACGAACTGGGTATTGACGCCTGGCTTCTCCTGGGCCGCGAGACCGAGGAATTGCACGACCCCTCGCTGCCGCTCCTGCTGGAAACCAACGTCACCTGGCCCTCAGCGTTCATTCTGACCGCGCGCGGCGAGCGCATCGCCATCGTGGGCCGCTACGACGTGGACAACGTGCGGGCCGCGGGCGGCTGGCCCCAGGTCACCGGCTACGACCAGAGCCTGCGCCCGCCCTTGCGAGATACCCTGGCGCGGCTCAACCCGGGGCAAATCGCCATCAACTACTCCACTGGCGACGCCACCGCCGACGGGCTGACGCATGGCCTCTGGCTCTGGTTGCAGGACGCCCTGGCGGGGACTTCCTTCACCAAGCGCCTCGTCACCGGCGAGGGCATCGTCGCCGCTTTGCGCGGGCGCAAGACGCCATCAGAATTAGGCGCCCTCCGCCGCGCCATCACCACAACAGAGGAGATATTCAGAGCCATCGCGGGTTATCTGCGGGCCGGGCGCAGCGGGCTCCAGGTGCGCGACTATGCCCACAAAGAGGTCAGGCGGCGCGGCCTGGCGACGGCGTGGGACGCGGCGATGTGCCCCATCGTCACCGTCGGGCCGGAGTCGGCTATCGGCCATGTGCGGGCCACCGACCACGCCCTGAGCCGTGGCGAACTGATGCATCTGGATTTCGGCGTGCGGCAGGACGGGTTCTGCTCCGACCTGCAACGCACCTGGTATCTGCGGCGGCGCGGCGAGAAGAAGGCTCCCGACGAGGTGCAGCGCGCCTTTGACGCGGTGCTGGCCGCTATCCGCACCGGCCACGAATCGCTGCGCCCCGGCATCACCGGCTGGCAGGTGGACGCGGCGGCGCGCCGGGCCATCACTGGCGCGGGCTACCCCGAATACCAGCACGCCCTGGGCCACGGCCTGGGCCGCAGCACCCACGACGGGGCGACCCTTTTGGGCCCCCGCTGGGAACGCTATGGGCGCACGCCTTACGGTGTGGTAGAGGCGGGCAACGTCTTCACGCTGGAACTGGGCGCACAGGTGGCAGGCTACGGCTTCATCGGGCTGGAGGAGGATGTGCTGGTGACGCCCGCCGGTTGTGAGTACATGAGCACGCCACAGACGGAGATTTGGTATGCGTAGGGGCTACTCACTCATAGAAATTCTACCGCGGAGAACGCAGCGGGCGCAGAGACGGTGGCGAGAGGCTGTCTGAGAAGCCTGGGAACAGGCTGTCATCGGATAAAATCCGACGGCGGGGACTTTTCAGACAGCTTCTGAGAATCTCTGCGACCTCTGTGCTCTCTGCGGTTTAACTTCCTCAATCTGCTGCTCTCAATCCCAACGCTCTGTAAGGAGGACATCATGCCAGACCAAGAGCCCGCCGACCAACTCGCCAGCAACATCCGGCAGTTGAACAGCAAGATCACCGCCCTGCAAACCACCGTCCGCCTGACCGGCCTGCGGGACGCGCTGGAAGACCTGACGACGTCCGTCAACGGCCTAACGCCGCGCATCAAGGATACCCGCGCCCGCGGCTACGTCTTCGGCAAGGAGATGGAAGGCAAGGCCGCGACCCTGGCCCACCAGTGGACGACCTTGCGCATTGAGATCAACAACCGCATTGAGCAGGAGACCTATCTGCTCCAAAGTGCCCTGCGGCCCATTGAACAGCAGTTGGCAGAACTTAATGCCATCAGCGCCGTCCCCTACCAGGCCCGACCTTTTTATGACCGGCTCTCGCAAGCGGTGGAGAACCTGAGCGGCAAGGTCAGCGCCGCCGAAAACAACATTCGGGGGATGTACAATGCGCTCCAGGGCGAGGTCAACCGCATCATAGCGAGCCTCACCAGGATTGATTGGTTGCTGGCTCAGGTGGCGGAAGCCTCGTTCCAGTTACTCGCGGCTGAGGGGGCCATCATGGCCGTAAAAGCGGTGTGGGTCAAAGATGGGAAGGAGGATAGCAGCGATCCACGCGGCGTCCTCTACTTGACAGATCAGCGTCTCATCTTTGAGCAGAAGCAGGAGATCGCCACAAAAAAAGTTCTGTTCATCGCCACGCAGAAAGAGAAGGTGCAGAGGGCGCTGTTCGCGGTGCCGCTGGCGCTCATAGAGAAGACAGAGGCTAGAAAGCAGGGGCTGTTGGGGCACGAGGATTATATTTACATAACATTCACTTCCGGCGCACCTATGGCCAATGCGCAGTTGCACATTGACGGGCAGGACTGCAACGAGTGGCAAGGCTTGATCGGGCGCGCCCGTACCGGCGATTTTGACCAGGAACGCGCCGTGCCGGTGGATCAGGCCGCCACCGAGAAGGTGAGAACGGCTCCCACCAAATGCCCCTCCTGTAACGCGCCGATCTCCACGCCGATCCTGCGGGGAATGACCAGCATCAAGTGCGCGTACTGCGGCACCGTGATCCCGCTGTAGAAGCCTGAGTAACTGTCTGAGAGGTCCCGGCCATCGGTTGAAACCGACGGCAGATGGGCTAGCCCGTAGGGTACGGAGTACCTAAAAACCCGCTTTGCGGGTTTCTACTACATACCAGCCGTCGGACTTATCCGATGGCAGCCTGTTCCCAGACCTATCAGATGGTCTCTGAGTAATAGCATGATCTACGCCGACGCAATCCTCTCCCGCGCGCGTCTCTACACCGTAGATGACGCCCAGCCCTGGGCCGAGGCGGTCGCCGTGCGCGAGGGCCGCATCGTGGCCGTCGGTGATGCGCGCGAGATGGACGACCTGCGCGGGCCGCAGACCGAGGTCTATGACCTGGGCGGACGGCTCGTTCTCCCCGCCTTCTCCGACGCACACATCCATTTCGTCTGGTGGGCGCTGCAACGCCGCCAGGTGGACGTGACCGACGTCCCCACGCCGCAGGAGGCAGCCGCGCGGGTGGCGGCGCGGGCACAGACCTTGCCCGCGGGTGCGTGGGTGCGGGGCGGCGGCTTCAACCGCAACCTCTGGCCGGGGAGCGAGTGGCCTACGAAGGACTTGCTGGACGCCACCGCGCCCCGGAATCCCGTTGCCTTAGACAGCAAGGACGGGCATAGTCTCTGGGTCAACTCGCGCGCTCTAGCCCTAGCGGGGATCACCGCCTCCACGCCGGACCCCATGGGCGGCGTCATCCGGCGTGACGCGCGCGGCGAGCCGACAGGCATCCTGAACGAGAACGCGGTCCCCCTCGTCTTCAACGCCATCCCGCCGGAGAGCGAGGAGGAATGTATCGCCGCGGTGCGGGAAGGCATCCCCCTGGCCTGGGCCGCGGGCATCACCGCCATCCACGAGGCGAACGATACGCCGGAAGCCCGCTCTTTCCGCACCTTCCAGGCCCTTGACCGCGCGGGCGAACTGGGGCTGCGGGTGTTGCAGCACATTCCCGTCGCCAATCTGGGTCACGCGCTGAGCGTAGGGCTGCGCAGCGGCTTCGGCCACGACCGCCTGCGCATCGGCGGCATCAAGATCTTCGCCGACGGCGCGCTCGGCTCCCGCACGGCGGATATGCTGGAGCCTTACGTGGGCGAGCCCGACAACTGGGGCGTCGCCGTGGTGGACAAAGAGGAGTTGTTGGAAGTGGTGAGCCGGGCCGCTGCGGGCGGCCTTTTGGTAACGGTGCACGCCATCGGCGACCGCGCCAACCGCCACGTGCTGGACGTGCTGGCCGAAGTGCGCAAGCAGGAGAGGGAGCAGGGCGACGCGCCCCTGCGCCATCGCGTAGAGCATGTGCAGATCGCCCACCCCGACGACCTGCCGCGCCTGGCCCGGTTGGACGTCATCGCCTCCGTGCAGCCGCTCCACGCCACGTCGGACATGGTGATGGCCGACCGGCATTGGGGCGAGCCACGCGTGCGCGGGGCCTACGCCTACGCCAGCCTGTCAGCCAGCGGCGCGCGCCTGGCCTTCGGCTCCGACGCGCCGATTGAGCCCTTCGCGCCGCTTCTGGGCATCCACGCCGCGGTCACACGCCGCCGCGCCGATGGCAGGCCCGGCCCCTCCGGCTGGCATCCCGAACAACGGCTGCGCGTGGAGGATGTAGTGAGAGCCTACACCTGGGGCGCGGCCTACGCCGCGGGCGAGGAGCGAGCGCGGGGGAGCATCACCGCCGGCAAGGTGGCCGATTTCGTAATTCTCTCGCAGGACATCTTTGAGTGCAGGCCGATGGACATCTTACAGACGCAGATAGAGGCGACCTTCTTTGCTGGTCGCCTGGTGCATGGGAAGGTGTGAGCAACGATTGTGGTATGCGAGTAGGTAACTATCTCAAAACTCAGGGGGGATGGAGAATGGGCGTCAGCGGATTGACTGCGTTATAGCGGATTAGCGGATGCTCCCTGTCACGCAAGGGCCATCCGCTAATCCGTCGCTTGCCTGGCGTCTTGCGCCGCCAGCCTGTCGGCTTGCCCTGCCGAGTACGGCTGGGCGTACACGGCGCCGACCAGGTGCAAGCGAGGCGAACGGCCGGCGGGCCGAGACTCGCGGCCCGAACGGGAAGGCATCCGCTGACTTCTAACATTCATTGAGGAGGCACCATGCTCACCTCGCGCGAGCGCGTCATGATGGCCGTGAACCACCGGGAGCCGGATCGCATCCCCATTGACCTGGGCGGCCACCGCTCCTCCGGCATCATGGCTATCGCCTACAACAAACTTAAGGAGCATCTGGGTATCCGCACGGGCGACATCTACGTCTATGACGTGGTGCAACAACTGGCGATCATTGAGCCGGAGGTGCTGGATCGCTTCGGTGTGGACACCGTTGAGATGGGGCGCGGGTTTGCTCTGAAACCAGCGGACTGGCAAGACTGGGTTCTTCCCGACGGCACGCCTTGCAAGATCCCCGCGTTTATCCATCCCGTACGCGTGAACGGCCACTGGCACGTCTATCACGAAGACGGCACCTTGATCTCCATTCAGAAGGCGGGCTCCCTCTACTTTGAACAGACCTTCTGGCCCCTGGCCGACAGCCAGGACGAGACCTTTGCCGATCTCTCTACCCCCGCTCAGAAAGTCTCGTGGGCGGCTATGGGGTCGCCGCCTGCTCCTCTTGGCTATGACGCAGAGGGCCTGCGGAGACGGGCCGCTGGCGCCAAAGCCCTGCGGGAATCCACCGACAGGGCCATCATCGGCCTGTTCGGCGGGAACCTGTTGGAGAACGGCCAGTTCCTCTTCGGCATGGAGCGATTTCTGTTCCTGTTGGCGGAGAACCCGGCGCGGATACATCGCTTCTTGGACAGGTTGGTGGAAGATCACCTGCAGAACCTGGAGAAGTTCCTGAGCGCGGTCGGGCCCTACATTGACATCATCCTCTTTGGCGACGATTTGGGCTCGCAGGTTGGCCCGCAGATCTCGCCGCGCATGTTTCGAGAATGTTTCCAGCCGCGCTACAAGATCCTGTGGGCCCGCGCCAAGCAACTGGCCGACGTGAAGGTGATGCTCCACTCGTGCGGCGGCATCTATCCGTTGCTGCCAGGGCTGATTGACGCCGGGCTGGACATCGTACAGCCCGTGCAAACCAGCGCGCGCCACATGGAACCGGAGCGGCTCAAGCGCGAGTTTGCCAAAGACCTCTGCCTCTGGGGTGGGGGCTGCGAAACGCAGACGCTCTTGCCGCGCGGCAAGCCGGAAGAGGTAGCCGCGGACGTGCGCCAACGGGTAAAAGTCCTGGCTCCCGGCGGCAGTTTCGTCTTCCAACAGATCCACAACGTCATGGCCGACGTGCCGCCGGAGAACATCGTGGCGATGCTGGACGCGGTGAACAGGTAGCAATATACCCTCACGGGCCGGTTTGAGGGTTAGGAGACTACGGTTATTGAAAAAACTAATTGAGATTCATTGTCCTTCCTGGCGGCTGGAGCAGAACGAGGGGAACCGGCAGCGACTCCAGGCTTGCATACGCCGCCAACCCACGGACCGGCCTCCGGCCATCGTCTCGCTGCACTTGCGCTACCTCCTCTGGGCACGCGGCGAGAAACCGGGCGACTACTTTGAGAACCCGCGCACGCAATTGGAGCAACAGATCCTCAACTACAAGTGGATCGTGGAAAACCTGTACGATGACCGGGGGCTGGACTTCAAGCGCGTCACCGTGTCGCCTGATTTTGACACGCTGAGGGGAACGAACTTTCCAGTCGGCGTCCGCATGAGCCCGGATGGGAGCGTGGTGGCCGAGCCATTCCTCCAGAAAGCAGAGGAGATTGAGCGACTGGAAGTGCCCGACGTCACGGCGAACCACAACGGCAAGAAGGTCACCTGGTTCCATGCGATGAAGGAGATGGCCGCGGAGTACGAGGTCACCCTCAACGGCGCGCCGCTGGAGGTCCACGTCGGGCTGGGCGCGTTCAGCGGCCCCTTCCCCGAAGCCTACGCGGTGGCCGGAACCAACATCTTCCTCTGGATGTACGACGCGCCCCACCTGGTGCACCGGCTGATGCGCACCGTCACCGCCGCTTTTCTCAACTGGCAGCGCTACGTCCGCGACCTCACCGGCGCGCCGGCCAAAGACCTCTTCATGGGGGCCGATGCCGCCGAGATGTTAAAACCCCATCTCTTTCGGGAGTTCGTGCTCCCTTACTATCGGGAATGTTACGAGACCTTCCCCGGCGAGCGGGGCTTGCACATGTGCGGCAAGATTGACCATCTCCTCCCCCTCCTCGCCGACGAGATGAAGATCACGCAATTGACCGGCTTCGGCGCGGTGACCAACCCCGTATTGCTGGCGGAATGGCTGGGCGGCAAAGCCTATATGACCGGCGGCCCCGACCCGATCCTCCTCTGGAAAGGCTCCCCAGAGGAGATTCGCAAGGATTGTTTTCGCTACCTGAACATCCTGGCCCCGCACGGCGGCTACGTCTTGCAGGATGGGCACGGCCTGGCCCCGGGGACGTCGCTGGAGAATTTGCATACGCTGGTGCAGGCCGCGAGAGAGTATGTCAACCAAAATCAGCGCCGGAATCCTCTATCGCCTCTTTAAACCGCCGGATCGCCTCTATGTGAGCCGCGGGCGATTTTAACCCTATGCCCATGGTGTTGACGGCCAGGTGCGTCGCACCTAACGCCTGCCACGCCCGCGCGCGGGCTACCCATTCCGGCGGGCCATCCGTACCCAGCGGGATACGGCCATCTATGCCGAAGGTCGCCTGGTCGCGGCCTGCTTCGCGAAGGTACTGGCGCAGGCGGCTCACCACCTCCTCCGCCTGGGGGCCGGGCTGGAACTGCGGGAACCAGCCGTCGGCCAGGCGCGCCGCGCGCTTCAGGACGACTTCGGCCATCCCGCCGAGCCAGATGGGGATGGGCCGCTGCACCGGCAGGGGATTCAGCCCCGCGTCGGGGATCTGGTGCCATTTCCCTTTGAAGGTGACCAACTCGTTCTGCCAGAGGGCGCGCAGGACCTTGATCTGCTCCTCCTCGCGGCGGCCTCGGTTGTGGAAGTTCTCGCCCAGCGCCTCGTATTCCACCTGGTTCCAGCCGGTGCCGACGCCCAGCCGCAGGCGCCCGCCGCTCAGCACGTCCACCGCCGCGGCCTGCTTGGCGACCAGCACCGTCTGCCGCTGCGGCAGGATGACGACGCCCGTCACCAGTTCCAGTTTCTGCGTCAGCCCGGCCAGGTAGCCGAAGAGAACGAAAGGCTCGTGAAAGAGGCTGCGGTGGGTGTAAGGGCCGCGCCAGCCGCCGGGGCGGTCGGGGTTAGCCCCGATGACGTGCTCGTAGGCGAGGAGATAGCGATAGCCCAGGCCCTCGGCAGCCTGGGCGTAATCGCGCACCGCGACGGGGTCTGGGCCGATCTCGGTCTGGGGGAAGACAACGCCGAATTTCACTATGCCGCCTCCTCTGCATCATTCTGATGTGCTGCAATTTCTCGCCAGACATCCTCGTGGTCGTAGGTGGGCTCTCCTGCGGCGATCTTCGCCTCAACCTCCTTCACCGCTCGCACATCCTCGGCCTCTTCCAGGGCTTCTTCAATGTACTCCGCCAGTGCCGCGCGCACGACGTCGGAGACCGATTCGCCCCGCAACGCGGCTACCGCTTTCGCCCGCCGCCGCAGGTCTTCCGGCAATTTGATGGTTAATTTGGTTTCCATAGAACTCTCCACGACCATCTGTACGTCCGTATTGTAGTACCAGACCTGGCTTTTGTCAATCAACCCTACCCAAGCAGGTCGTCTTGTTTTAATATTTCATGTTTCCCAGCACCTCGCATTTAGACAAAAGATAGGGCGGTCTGCTATGTGAGCGAGACCGTCCTGTGGTAGAACTTGGAGTGTGAACCACCAAGAGACTACCTCAGAGAACCTTAACAGGATTATCGAGTTTCGTCA